>JAQGKJ010000503.1 GCA_028290165.1 Bradyrhizobium sp.
CGGGGTTGCGACCTCGTGCGTGGTTTATGCGGTGCGGCCCGAAGTCTGCCGGACCTGCATGCCCGGCGATGTCGAATGCACGATGGCGCGGCGGAAACACGGTCTGCCGGCGTTGGTTTGATTCTGAATCGTCCTGCGAACGTCGGTCATTTTGATTTCCACGTCGTCCCTGCGAAAGCAGGGACCCATACCGCGTGATCCATCAATAAGACGCTGTGGCAGACGCCTTTTAAAACAATTGCGTTTGGTGGCTTTGGGTCCCTGCTTTCGCAGGGACGACGGCTACTGTGATTACGCCGTCACCGCTTCGGCAAAATCCTCATCGATTTCGTCGTCGGCCGGCGAGAACGTCGAGAGCGGCTTGGTCGAAAGCGTGATCGGCTTGCGGTTGCCGTAGGACGACGACGGCGCGGCGCGCGCTGCCGGTTCGCGGGACAGCGCGTAAAGCGTGGAGCCGACGCGGCCGCCGAGCTGGATCAGTTCGCGTTCACTGCAGCTGGCCGCGATCGAAAGCGCCAGCGAGTGCAGATGGCTCCTGCGATAACAAAACAGCGCCAGCATGGCCCGCACTTCGGAAGAAACGCTCGCTACCAATTGCGGCAAGCCGTTTTCGTTGGCGCGGTACATTTCGCCGAGCAATTCATCCCCGACCGGGCAAAAATCGTTCTCAAAGGCGTCGCGGCTTGAAAACATGTGCAATCCCCCTGTCCGCAGGATGCAATGCAACTCTCTAACGAAAGGTTAACCACGGGACCCAGTAGTCGCACGGGGAGCGCAAACGAATTAACCCGAATCGGACAAGCGCGGCGTGATTCGCGTCTCTCTCATGATTCGCCTCGCTAGAGCGAGTTCGCCTTCATCCAGCCGGCGACCGCGTTCCCGATGGCCGGCCCGGAGTCCTCCTGAATTAAATGCGATCCCGGCACCATCACTTCGGTCTGGTTTTTCCAGCTTCGGCAAAACTCCCGGGATGCACCGGTCAGGATCGCGCCGGGTTCGGCGTTGACGAATAGTTTTGAGATGTTGTTTTGCGTCATCCACTGCGAATAGTCGGTAGCGATCTGCACCACGTCGGCGGGCTCGCCGGCGATCGGAATCTGCCGCGGCCAGGTGAGCGTCGGCCAGCGATCCCCGGCTTGCAAAAAGGGGCGGCGGTATTCCGCCATCTCGGCCTCGCTCAGTTTCCTTAAGACCGATCCCGGCAGCACCCGCTCGACGAACATGTTGCGCTCGATGATCATCTGCTCGCCCTTATCGGAACGAAAGCCCTGGAAAATCGGCACAGCCTGCGGGCTCCATTCGTCCCAGGAGGCGACAGGCCGCACGATCGCCTCCATATAGGCAATGCCGCGGACACGGTCGCGGTGATGGTTGGCCCAGTCGAAACCGAGCGCCGAGCCCCAGTCGTGCACTACCAGCACGATGGAGTCCGCTTGCCCAATGACCGCGTCGATGAAGGCTGCCAGATATTGGCGGTGGGTCGTGAAGCGATAGGTGTCCGGACCCGGATTTGGCAATTTGGCGGAATCGCCCATGCCGATCAGATCCGGCGCGATCAGCCGGCCATACCCTTCCAGTTCGGGAATGACGTCGCGCCAGAGGTAAGACGATGTCGGATTGCCGTGCAGGAACAACAGCGGTCTTCCCTCGCCGCGGTCGTGATAGGCCATGCGGCTATCAAGCACATCGACGGTCTTCTTTGTGAGCGGTTGTTCGGTCATTTGGAAGCTCTCGATCAATCAGCGATCAGCCAATGTCATCATCCGCGACAGCGGGTGTGACGGCATGGATTATATCGCTCTCGAAATCAGTTCGCTGCCATGAAGATCGACAGGCCAAAACCGGTAAGATGGTGCAGTGCCTGGTCGACCCCGATCAGCGTCCAGAACCATGGGTGCTGCTTCTCCTGCGTCACGCCGAACGTCGCGGCGCAAAACCCCTTCGCGCGGTCGACCGTGATGTGGATGACGAAATCGATCAGGGCGACGAACCAGAACCGCGGCGCGACGATCAGGATCAGCGCCAGTGCAACCGCAAAGTGCACGAGGCAGTGCGCCAGCAGGGGCAGCGCCCACCCGGTCCTTTGATCCTTGCCGATCGCCATCCAGGAACTCTGCAGCACGAAGTCTGCAATGACGTGCTTGACGGTAAGCAGCAACATCCAGCCGATCAGCGCGCCTACCGGAACCGACGACGACATGGTGGGAAACGACAAAGTTGACGCCCTCAATGGGACTGACTTGGAATGGCTCGAGCAGGACGACCGGCTTTAACGCCGCTTCTTCTCAAACCCGGGCAATTCGACCGGTATTGGTCATTTATGACATCTCCCCGGCCGGAATGCACCAGCACGCAACTCAAAAAACGCCAGGTGTGGCCGAACGGCGATATCTCCGGGACGGCGACAGGTTCTGCCGGTAAGGTTACCGAACAGCCCAGTTTGCAATCTGCTCAAGGCCAGATATCATCCTTAAGCTGGAAAATTATCGTTCTTTTTTAGATATTTACGATCTCGTCGGGCGATCCTCGGCAACGAGCGCGCCCCCGGGGGCGGGTATGAGCCATGAGCGCTGAAGTACCAACGCCGTCTGCGGAAGAGCCGCCCTCGCGTTCGCGGGTGGTCAGGAGCAACCGGCGGCAGATGCTGCTGTTTGCCGCACTGACCTTGATCCTGAGCATTGCCACGGTTTGGGGCGGCCGGATCTGGCTGAGGAATTCTGAAACGCTGGTCTTCGCCGTCGGCGACGCCAACAGCGACGAGGCGCGCTTTGCCGCCAAGCTTGCCACCATGCTCAAAAACAACTCCTCGCGGCTGCGCATCAAAATCGTACCCAATGCCGATGGCGCCAAAGCGCTCGCCCTGTTCGATCGCAAACAGGCCGATCTTGCCGTGTTGCGCACGGACGCCAAAATTCCGCCCCGCGCCCGCGCGCTCGCGATCCTGGAACATGATGTCCTGCTGCTGATCAGCCCCGGCAACAAGAAGATCAAGACGCTTGCAGAGTTGAAGAAAAAGAAGATTGCCGTTCTGGCGGACGGCGACATTAGCGCAGGCTTCGTCCGCAATCTCCTCGACATCCCCGAAAGTTCCGACGCGGCTTCACGGGTTACGATGGCGCCGCCGAATTCGACATTCGACAAGCTGTTCGGCTCAGGCGGCTATGGCGCCGCCGTCGCCATCGCGCACGCCTCGACGCTGGTGAAAGACAAGCGCTACGAACAATATGCCAAGCACGGCGGGTTCACGCTGAACGCGATCGACGAGTCGAAAGCGCTGGCGCGAAGAAATCCCGGCATTTCAGAAGAAACGCTGGCGGCGGGCATGCTGTCCTCCTCGCCAGAAATTCCCGATGACGATCTCGATACCATCGGATTGCAATGGCTGCTGGTCGCGCAATCCAGGATGTCGACCACGACGGCGGGAGACCTCGCCCGCACGATCTACGAAAACAAGGCCGCGCTTGCGCTCGACGATGGCTTCGCCTCCAAGATCGAACCGGCGGACACCGACAAGGACGCCTTTGTCATCGCCCATCAGGGCGCCGCCGAATATATCAACGACGACACCAAGTCGTTCATGGACCGCTACAGCGACCTGTTGTACCTCGGTGCGGCAGCGCTCAGCGTCATCGGCTCGATCTTCGCCGGCATCTACACCAACCTGACCAGGATCGCGCCGGAGAAGGCCAGCGAGCTCGCGACCGCCATTCTCGACATCGGGGAACGGGTGGCGCATGCCACCACCATGGACGCGCTCGAGACGCTGCAGGACGAACTGGAGACGATCCTGCGTGGCGCGGTGGTCGGACTGCGCGACGGCACGATCTCAACGGACGGGCTGGAAACCTTCAGGCTCGGCTATGAGTTCGTGCGCGACGAGATCGGGATGCGGCGTGAAAGCCTGAAGCGCCACGCCGGCCATGAAGACAATGTGGTGAAGGTCAAGTCGGCGCAGAGCGCTTGACCCCTCTTGGTGAGGAGCGCTGAAGGCGCGTTTCCAACCATGAGGCCACGGTGCCAGAAAATTCCGGTCTCGCCGGGCTTTGTGGACGTGCCCGGATGCTGCGCAGCGCCATCAGCGCGTGCGCGCGCGTCCTCGATGCGCTATGACGGTGGGCTGCTGATCCGGGGCCGATCAATGCGGCCGTCTCCGTAGGTCCCGGTGCTGCGGAGCAGCGCAAAGAACGCTGCACCGCGTCCGGGAAACCTTCCGTTTCGCGCCGCGAAAGCCTCGTTCCCGGCCCGGCGATAACGCTGTTTTCGGGCCGTCGTTGACGGC
>JAQGKJ010000183.1 GCA_028290165.1 Bradyrhizobium sp.
GCGCTGGGGGCAAACTCGGTCGCGATCGGCTCCGGCTCGGTGGCGACGCTTGCCAACACGGTGTCGTTCGGCACGCCCGGCAATGAGCGTCGGCTCACCAATGTGGCCGCTGGCGTCAACCCGACCGATGCCGTCAATGTCAGCCAGCTCTCTGGCCTCACGTCCGGCTTCCAGTCCCAGATCACGGGATTGCAGGGGCAGATCACCAGCAATCTCAGCGAATCGCGACGGGGAATTGCGGCCACCGCGGCACTGGCCAGTGTGGCCACACCCTCGGCACCCGGCAAGACGACGATGGCGATGAACGCCAGCACCTATGAAGGCCAGGCCGGTTTCGGGATAGCCCTCACCCATCGCCTCGCCTGGACCGACATTCCGGTCTATGTCAGCGGCGCCTATGGCAATGGCGGCGGCACGCAGCATGTCGGGCGCGTCGGCATGGCAGTGGAATGGTGATAGCGTCAATCCCGCTTAACTGACGAGACGCCCACACTCGACTTTCAGCAGGGTGGCATCGGCAGCCGCGTCGGGGTAACGTTCGCCTGGTGATGACCAGGAAATATTTTGTGCGAATACTTCGTCTGTCAGTGGTTGCCTTGGCGATAGCGTCCATTCTGCCTTTCGGGTTGGCGCAAGCCCAAACATCAAAGCCTGCAGCGCAGGAAGCCGCGCCAAAGCCAGCGCAGATCGACCGCAACGGCGTCTTGATCTTGATCCGCTCGTCGCTGCTGGCGCTCGATCAGGCCAACAAGACCGGCAACTACACGGTGCTGCGCGATCTCGGCGCGCCGGGCTTCCAGACCAACACGGCGGCGCGGCTGGCCGAGATTTTCGCCAAGCAGCGCAACGACAATCTCGATCTGTCTGGCGTCGCCGCGATTGATCCGCAGCTTTCGCTGCTGCCGCAGATCGAGGCCAACGGCCTGATGCGCATGGCGGGATTCTTTCCCTCGATACCGACGCAGGTCAATTTCGAGCTCGCCTTCGCCCCGGTGAACGGTCAATGGCGGCTGTTCGGAATCTCGGTCTCGCTCGGGCAGGCTGCCCCCGCCGCGCCGGACGCGCCGGCCTCCCCGGCCGCCGCCGCCAAGCAACCGCCTGTCGCAACCGCCAAGCAATCGCCACCAGCCATCGCCCAGAAGCCGCCTGCGCCCAAAGAGCCGCCAAAGCAGCCATAGGCCTTCAGGTCCGCTATCTCAGCAAACCCGATTCATCCAATCCGCTGGAGTCGCTTCGCCACAGCCAGACAGCTTTCCGTTGTTGTTTTTTCATGGTCGCTCGATGCGGCAATCGATGATCCTCTCACTTCGCGAGAGGCCGCATCTCACTAGGACCGGATTATCCTGGCTGGCCCTCGCAATTACCTTGTGTGAAGGCGGCGAGAATCATCACCCAGGAGATACAGATGAACAAAACTAATGAGCCCAACAGCAACCGATTAACCGCCCACCATTTCCTGCGCCAGATTGTGGGATCAGTTCGAGAGGCGTTTCGTAACTTGGTCGACGCAAACGGTGCAGCGTTGAATTACAATCACACAATCGTCGATCCAACCAATGGCATCGCTTATTACGGCGAACCGCGAGGAGGGGAATTGCGGTTCAGCCGCTCACAAGTGCTTCGACGATATTACTGAGTGCGGATTATCGGTTCGGAATCCGTGATCTGATCGGCTCGTCGATTGCTGACAAATACTCTGCGTGCACGACAGGGTTTGCCACGATTGAGCATAGGAAACCGTCCCCCAACCGATACCCAGTTATATTTGACGACAGCTTAAATCATTGTTCTTTAAATGGAATTTCACTTTGAGTTTGCTGGTGCACAACCACCCCTCCGGCGATCCGACGCCGTCGCAGGCCGACATCCAGATGACGAAAGCGATCATCGATATCGCAGCCCCGCTCGGCATCGCCGTGCACGATCACATCATCGTCGACAGAGGCGGGCATGCCAGCATGAAGGGGCTGAGACTGATTTGAGTGACGAAAGCCGCATAAACCCTGCGTATCCGTGCACCTTACGCCGGGCGGCGACAGAATTCGAAATCCTGCCTCGCCACGCTCGCCCTGCCGATGGTAGGCTGCGCGAATTGACACTGCACGCCGTTGCGTGCGATCCGGCGAAACCAACACCCAGGTGGGGATCCCTATGAGCCTCAAAAAGCGCGCCCCGGCGACTTTGGCAATCCTGCTCGCGATATGCGCAGCTCCGGCCACCGCACATGCCCTCGACGACGGACTGATAACCAAGCCGAGCAAGTATTCGGTGAAAGAAACCGTCACGCGATTTGAAGCCGCGGTTAAGGAGAAGGAGGCGGCCGGCTTCATGGTTTTCACCGAAATCGATCACGCTGCCGCCGCCAGGAAATTCGACATCGACATGCGGCCGCGGACGGTCATCGTGTTCGGCAATCCGAAGCTCGGAACGCCTGCCATGGTCAAGACGCCCCTATTGGCGATCGACGTGCCGCCCAAGGCGCTGGTCTGGGAGGACGATCAAGGCAAGGTCTGGCTGTCGTATAATTCTTCCGACTATCTCTACAACACGATCTACGCGCGGCACGGTGCGGCGGCCCCTCCGACGACCGCGCCATTCGCCAAAGCCCTGGACGAGATGAGCGATCAGGCGACGAAGTAGGCCAAGCTGGCCGATCGCCACGCGGATCCTACTTTGGAGGAACCTACTTTGGAGGGCGAAGCTCTCCGACGAGCCACGCCGTCGTCCACGGCAGGTTCAGCGGATCGATCTGATCGCATTCCAGGCACCGAAGCGCGCGCGGCCCTTTACCGTCAACCGGCAGCACCAACACCATCAAGCCGCCGCAGTGCTTGCATCGCCCAGATGGAGAGGATTCACCCATGCTGCAATTTGACACCGCGCCGGCGGCAACGTCCAATCCATTTAGCGTGAACGATCAGCAGTTTCTTTCCCGTAATCGTGAGATGCTTGGCGATCAGCGCGAAGCACGCGTCAGGTACCGGCGCGCCGCCTCGGCGAATCCGCCCGGCGCTTCGCAACCCCTCAGAATGCGCTAACTCGCGTCTTGTTTCGGGCTCGCCGGGACCAGTGCCAGCAATGCGATGCCGCCAACGACGGCGAAAGCCGCACCGAACAGGAACACGGCGGCAT
Organism: Bradyrhizobium sp.; assembly: GCA_028290165.1. The sequence goes on from JAQGKJ010000183.1 coordinate 3,133, forward strand.
GACCGGCCTGGTCCCAAAGCCGTCCGGCCACGAGGCTCGCCACCAGGCCGGACAAGCCAACCGTGGTGTTGTACCAGCCGATGCCGCTCGCGCGCAGCTGATCCGGCACGTAGTCGCTCGCCAAGGCCTTGCCGACGGCGCGGAATATCCCCTGATAGAGCCCGTAACCGACGAAGAGCACGCCGATCAACACAACGTTCCCTGTCAACGCGAAGCCGAGATAGGTGACGAAATAAATCGCGATCGCCGTGAGCAGGATGGTCCGTCTGCCCAACCTGTCCGACAAGAATCCCGCCGGGTAGGAAATCAGCGCAGCGACCAGGTTGAAGCCGGCATAGATCAGGATCGTCAGCGTCAGGGACGCGCCGATATCCCTGGTCTGCAGAATCAGAAACGCGTTGCTCGAATTGCCGATCCCGAATAGCGCGGTCGCCAGCAGATATTTCCAGTAGGCCTTTGGAAGCCGCCTCACGTCGACGTCGATCTTCGCTTTTGCCGTCACCGCCACCGGGTGTTCTTCGACGAGCGCGACCATCAGGAAAGCGAGCAGACCGGGAATGACCGCGAGGTAGAAGATCAGCCGGATGTCGAGCTCCAATACGATGAGCAGCAGGATCGCGAGCAAGGGACCCAGGAACGCGCCGGCGTTGTCGCCTACCCCTTCCAGTCCAAAGGCCTTTCCCCTGTTCGCGACGTCGACCGAAGACGCGATCAGCGCATCGCGCGGAGCAGAGCGCGTACCGGCGCCAAGCCGGTCCAGAAATCTTCCGCCGAGCACGCCCTGCCAGGTCGTGGCCGTGCCCATCAAGGGCTTGCCGAGCGCCGCCAGCAGGTAACCCACGAGCGCGATCGGCTTTCTCCGTTGCAGCCGGTCCGATAACGAGCCCGAAAAACCCTGCACGATGTTCTGGGTCGCCCCGGCGACGCCTTCCACCAGACCGACCACGCTGCCGCTGGCGTTCAAGGTCTGCGTCAGGAAGATCGGCAGGATCGGATAGATCATCTCCGTGGAGATGTCGGCGAACAGGCTGGACAGCGCTAGCAGAAATGTATTCCGCGACAGACCTTCGAAATATCGATGTGCTGTTGCAACCGCCATGACCAGCTCACGCCTCCGCCCAGCCCTTGTAGAACCGCTTTGACCATCATCGGGTTCCGCCCGGCGGCAAACCGCGCGCAACAATTGGAAAGTCAAAACTCTGTTGAGGAAAGGGCTCGTCGGCGAGTTCGAAATGCCACCATTCCCGGAAATAGGGCCTGAAGCCGGATCGCCGCATCAACTTCCGGAGCCATATTCGATTGGATGTGGCTGGCGCGGTAACATGGGGGCTTGCCGTGCCGGCAAGCGGGTCGAGGCAATCGTAACCCGAGCCAAGATCAATCGTCCCATCCTCGAAGCGCTCGCCTTTGGCGGCGGTACACGGCTTCAGCGCGGCCGCCGGATCGTAGGCGGGCAGCGCGGAAAGATCGGCCGGCACGATACCGAGATCGACCGTACTGCCGCGCGAATGCGCCGAGCGCGAAGCAAGATAACCGAGCGCAAAAAGCTGCGCCTTGTTCGTATTCGGAAAAAATTCCGCTTTCATGCGGGCGTCTTGCGGGACCCTGCTCCAGGCCATAAAATCCCTGACCGCGCGGGCCGGCCGATAACAATCCCAGACGATCAGCGAAAATTTGCTGGCGGCGAGTTCGGCCTGGACCTGGCCTAGTGCGCTCGCCGCCCTTTCGGTAAGCACGCACTCGTTGGCGAGATAGCCCTCGACAGGCCTGCCTGTAAAATTGTGCAAGCCGGCGTAGCGAATGTCCTGTCGTATTCCGGGATCGACGTCGGCGAGGTAGACAAATCCCCTCGGGAGTTCTGCTGCAGCGGCTGCCATGTTGCTTGCCATCAAACAGGCGACGGCCACTGCGGCTAGTCTGACGGACAATCTATCCTCCAAGCCGCATGCACAGCGCGGCGACTACTCGCTGTCCAGGGATTGGCGGTTCACCCATCCCCTCTCACCGCGATAATCGACCTCGCACCACGGTCCTGAGGAGGCACCCACGATCCGAACTCCCCGGCCGCCGGGCGGGATGGTGCCGACGACCGAGAGATCG
>JAQGKJ010000199.1 GCA_028290165.1 Bradyrhizobium sp.
CGCTGAATGCCACGGCGCTCTACACTCCTGACAAATGCGAGGTCTGGTGCGGAACGCAAAACGGCGAGGCCGCTTTTGCGGCGGTGCTGGAAGCATCGGGCCTGCCGGCCGACAAATGCGATGTGCACAAGCAGATGCTCGGTGGCGGTTTCGGCCGTCGCGGCCAGACCGATTATGTCCGGCAGGCGGTTGCGATCGCCAAACAGATGCCGGGCACGCCGATCAAGCTGTTGTGGTCGCGCGAGGAGGACATGCAGCACGGCATGTACCATCCGATCACGCAATGCAAATTGACCGGCGCCTTCGATGCCAACAACAATCTGACCGCGTTGCACTTCCGCCTGTCGGGACAGTCGATCCTGTTCACGCTGCGCCCCGAGGCTTTGGTCAACGGCATGGACCCGGTCGCTTTCCAGGGCCTCAATGCCAGCGGCGAAGCTGCGATCGGATATTCGGTTCCCAACCTTCTGGTCGAGCATTCGATGCGCAATCCCCACGTGCCGCCGGGATTCTGGCGCGGCGTGAACGTCAATCACAATGCGATCTACCTCGAATGCTTCATGGATGAACTGGCGCATTCGGTGAACCAGGATCCGCTCGAGTTCCGGCGCAAGCTGATGACCGGACATCCAAAGCATCTCGCGGTCCTCAATGCCGTCGCCGACAAGGTCGGCTGGGGCAAACCGGCGCCGCAAGGCATCTTCCGCGGCATCGCGCAGCACATGGGCTATGGCAGCTACGTCGCCGCCGCGGCCGAGATCTCGGTGACCGACGGCAACAAGATCAAGGTGCATCGCATCGTTGCCGGCACCGATCCCGGCTATGCCGTCAATCCGGCGCAGATCGAGCGCCAGGTTGCCGGCTCGTTCGTCTATGGGCTGACCGGCCTGTTCTATGGCGGATGCACCGTGAAGGATGGCCGCATCGAGCAATCGAACTTCGACAACTACAATTCGATGCGGATCAATGAGATGCCGAAGGTGGAGTCGATCGTCATGCCGAGCGGCGGTTTCTGGGGCGGCGTCGGTGAGCCGACGATCTGCGTCGCGGCGCCCGCCGTGCTCAACGCCTACTTCGCGGCGACGGGCAAACGCATCCGCTCGGTGCCGCTGCGGGATCAAAACATCACCTTCGCCTGATGGAGCGTGCGGCGGCCTCGACGACGGCCGCCGCTCAATTTGCGGATCACGCTCATGAACCCGCTGCGCCTGATGACGCGGAGAAACGTCGTTCGTGGCGTCGTAGCGTCAGTAGCATCACTGACTTTTCTTCGTCCCTCCAACGCCCAATCGGCCGCGCGCGTCGTCGTGATCGGCGGCGGCTTTGGCGGCGCCAGCTGCGCGCGGGCGCTGCGGCGGATCGATCCAAAACTGCAGGTGACGCTGATCGAGCCGAACCGGACTTACACGGCCTGCCCGTTCAGCAACGAAGTGATCGCGGGCTTGCGCGAGATCGAGCCGCAGCAATTCGGCTATGATAAAATCCGCGCCGAAGGCGTGACCGTCATTGCCCAGGCGGCTGTGAAGATCGATCCGCAAACGCGCACGGTCGACCTCGCCGGCGGGAAATCGCTCGGCTATGACCGATTGGTGCTGTCGCCCGGCATCGATCTCAGGTTCGACGCGCTACCTGGCTATGACGAAGCTGCCGCCGCCAAAATGCCGCACGCCTGGAAGGCCGGCGAGCAGACGGTAATGCTGCGCAGACAACTCGAAGCGATGGAGGATGGCGGCCTGGTCGCGCTCGCGGTACCCGCGGCCCCCTTGCGCTGTCCGCCCGCGCCTTACGAACGCGCCAGCCTGATTGCGCATTATCTGAGGAGCAACAAGCCGCGCTCCAAGATACTCATCCTCGATGCCAAGGATGGGTTCCCGCAACAGCGCCTGTTCGAGAATGCCTGGAAGGAACTTTATCCCGGGATGATCGAGCGGGTGTCGCTGTCGCAGGGCGGCCGGGTCACATCGGTTGAGCCCGCGACCAACACCATCGTTACCGATTTCGGCAACTACACCGCGCAAGTCGCCAACGTCATTCCATCGCAGAAGGCCGGCCGCATCGCCGCTATCGCGGGCGCGGTCGACAATACCGGCTGGTGCCCGATCGACCCCGCAACCTTTGCCTCGATGCTGGTGCCGAACATTCATATCATCGGCGATGCCTGCATGGGGGGCGGCATTCCCAAATCCGCGTCGGCTGCGAACGCGCAAGCGAAAGCCTGCGCGGAGGCGGTGGCGAAACTGATCTCGGGCACTCAACCTGCCATGCCGACGCTGCTCGGCGCCTGCTACAATACGGTCGCGCCTGGCTATGCGTTTTCGCTGACGGGCGTCTATCAGCCGAAGGATGGCATATTCGCCGAGATCGAGGGCGGCGGCAGCAGCCCCGTCGATGCGCCGCGCGAGGAGCGCGCGCGTGAAGCCGACAATGCGCGGTCCTGGTTCAAAACCATCACGGGAGAGGCTTTTGGCTAGGTCAGCGCCATCAATTGCCGGCACGTGGCTCGCGCTGGCGGCGTTCGCACTGCCCTGCGCGGCGAGCGCGCAGGCCTATGCCGTCAACGGCGATGGCATTTCGGAATCGCTGACGGGTAGCCCGGGCGATGCGGCGCGAGGACGCGCGCTGATCGTCGATCGCACCAGCACCTGCATCCTCTGCCATTCCGGCCCGTTTCCTGAAACGAAATTCCAGGGCGATCTTGCCCCCAGCCTCGCGGGCGCCGGCAGCCGCTGGTCGGAAGGCCAGCTGCGGCTTCGGTTGGTCGACGCCTCCCGGCTCAATCCCGCGACCATCATGCCGTCCTACTATCGCGTCGATGGACTGGTGCGCGTCGGCGCGGCGTGGCGCGGCAAGCCGATCCTGTCGGCGGAACAAATCGAGGATATCGTGGCGTATCTGGTGACGCTGCGCCAATAGATGATGAAACGGGAAACGATGGACAGACCTGACCGCTCGACACGCCGCCGCTTTCTTGCGCTCACGGGGGGCGCGGCCGTGCTCGGCGCCCTGCCGATCGTGGCGGCAAAACCCGCCGCGGCGACACCGGCGATGATGACCGCCGCGATGCGCGACGTCACGGGCTCGGCCGTGGTGCGCGCCGGCAAGGTCAAGCTCGACGTGCCGCCTTTGGTCGAGAACGGCAACACGGTGCCGATGACCGTGAGCGTGACCAGCCCGATGACGGCGGAGGATCACGTCAGGAGCATCCATGTGTTCGTCGAGAAGAACCCGCAGCCGAACGTCGGCAACTTCGTGCTCGGCCCGCGCGCCGGCCGCACCCAGGTTTCAACCCGGATCCGGCTGGCCGACAGCCAGAAGGTCGTCGCCATCGCAAAACTGTCCGACGGCTCGTTCTGGTCGGTAAGCGCCGATGTCGTGGTGACGTTGGCGGCCTGCACGGAGGAGGTGATCTGATGCCGTCGACGCTGATCAATGTCCCGAAGAAGGCGAAGCGCGGCCAGG
>JAQGKJ010000511.1 GCA_028290165.1 Bradyrhizobium sp.
TTTGCCCCAGCGTGAAGAGCCAGACCTTGCCCGTCACTTCGGCAGCGAGTGCGGTCGGCCCGGCTGCAGCCTGCGCTTCCGCAAGCGTCGGAAAGTTGTCGATTCTCCAGAACAACGGTCCGGGCGGCAATTGCGCTATTGTCTTTTCAGCGACCGGCTTGATTTCAAATTTTTGTGCCGATGCCGTCGATGGTGACAGCAAAAGCCCCGATGTCAGCAGGGCCCAACACAAGAGTAATTTGACGGATGGGGCGCGGAACATGGAAGCCGCCTCTTCGACTGTTTTCCAATTCCGCGGGGCGTGCCCCCGCCGATGCCAGAAGCCACGGGGCCGCAGGATCAAGGTCGACCGAAATATCTGACGGGGATCGAGGTCCATAAGTACCTCCTGCGGAACAGCTCGATCGGGCAACTCTAGCATCAAATATTTACCTTTGGAATGAACCTTGGAATCACTGCATGGACGACTAGACCCTCGCCTCATCCGGCCTTTCGCCATTGACGCTCGCCTGCCCTTGCAGCGCCGCCAACCGCGGCGGCCGCACCACTGTGACGTTGCAAACCGCCTCCGTCGCCACGTTCGCGGAGACGCTGCCGAGCAGCGCGCGCACAAGCGAATTCCACCGCGCCCCGATCACGATATGATCGACGTGATTGAGTTCGGTAAATTCCAGGATCGCCGCCGCGGGCGTCGACAACCTCAAGCACATGAACCGAAAGCTGCTATCATCGAGTTTCAGCGGCTGCGCCCAATGCCGCAAGCTGACCAGCCGATCGATGTGCTTGCTGTTGCGGCGTCGTCGAGCGTCCGGTCCGGCGTAACGCGGCCGAGTCACGCTCCACAGCGTCGCCATGGCGCCGCTATGGACTATGGACACACTCGCCGACGGTGAAGCCGTCGATGACCGCGCCGGGCCGAACCGAGAGCCTGGCCACCGCTCACCTCCCGGCCGAGAGGCGATCGGCCAGCCACAGCGGCAGGCCATTTTCGCGAATCCGCCTTGCCGCCGCCTCGACGTCGTAGGGCACGCGGCAATAGGTGATTTCTTTGGTCCCGGTATCGAACATCGCAAATGAGGCCGCCGGATCGCCATCGCGCGGCTGCCCGACCGAGCCGATAACGGCGAGCCAGCGCCGACCGCCGAGCAATTGCACCGGGACGCCCGCGATCGGCACGAAGCTCGTCATCTTGGCGGCGGAGGACATCGAGTAGAGCGCCGGCTGATGAATATGGCCGCAGAAGGTGACATGCGCATCCGTCGCCACGATGCTGCGCGCGGCATCGGACGCGCTCTGAACATAACGCCATCTTGAAGGGTTGCTGGCTTCGGAATGTACGTAGAACCGATCCTCTTCCTGCACTGCAAGCGGCAGATCGGCCAGAAAACGCTGCTGGCTGGCGCTGAGCCGGCCGCGCGTCCAGTCGATCGCGGCCTGGGCGACGGGATTCATTGATTCTGCCGTGGAGCCGACGGCGTTGTCGTGGTTGCCGCGCACGGCCACCGCGCCGCGCTCGACCAGATCCATCACCGTCTCAACCGTCCATTCCGGGTCACCGCCATAGCCGACGTAGTCGCCGAGGCAAACGATCCGTTCGGCGCCGCGCGCCCGCGCCAGTTCGAGGCATGCGCCAAAAGCCTGCCGGTTGGCATGGATATCCGAGAAGACCGCCAGCAGCACGCATTCCTCCGCGTCGATCGTATCGGCGGGGTTGTAGCGGATTTGATGGAGATCAAACAACACGGCGCCGGGTTAGCGGCCCGTTTCGTCCCTTAATAGGCCGGATGCGGGTGCCGCGTACTCATTGTCGCACGGGCTGAAGGATCGTCCTCACCGACAGACGGAGGACAATGACATGAATAAGCTGAACAACGAAACACGCGAATTGACGATCGAAGAGCTCGACGCGGCAAGCGGCGGCCTCGATTTTCCCGGATCGCAAAGGACGTGGCAATTTCAGGCCTGCAGATTCTCGGCGGCTCCAAAACGATCGACCACGTGATCGACGTCATCGATCCGTTCGCCCGCATGGATTGAGATTTAAAGGAGGATTCAGCGCTTGCGCGGGGCTTCCAGGCCCCGGAGCAGCAGCGCCAGCAAGGCGTCGATCCGCGTGCCAAGTTGTGGATCGCTCCATTCCTCGGCGTGAGCCGGATGATGGAAGCGGCTGGTGGCGTCGAACAGTGCGCGCGCGGTGACTTTGGCGTCGGCGACCTGGAAGGCGCCCTGCTTGACGCCGTCGGACAAGATATTCGCGATCTGATCGACCAGGCCGTCCTTGTGCGCCTTCACGACCTTGCACGCTTCCTGCGCCAGCGTCAGATAGGTCTCGAACATCTCGGGATCCTCAGCAACCTTCTTGTGCTTGATCGCAATCATCGTGCGCAGCCAGCGCTCCAGCCGCGCTGGCGCCGGATCCGAACTATCCGCAACCTTCTGAAGCGGCGCGTTGACTCGGTCGAGCCAACGCTTGGCCACCGCCTCGCGCAGCGAAGCCTTGCTTGGAAAATGACGATAGACGCTGCCGTGGCTGACATCGAGCGCCCGGGCGACATCGACCACGGTGGCCTTGGCCAGCCCGAAGCGGCGCAACACGTCCTCGGTGACCTCGAGAATTCGCTCAGGCGTCAAAACCACTACTTCGTTCATGGGCGCACCGTCTGCTTCTCGTTGTTGAGGGTTAGTGGGTCAACCTTGCGGCTGGGCGGCAGAATGGCGCCCGGCCGCGGCGTGGATAGTGCGCTCGGTTTCGTCAACGAGGTAGCCCTCGGGCATCCCCCTGCGATCAAGGCCAACTGACCCGCCGGGGCCGTCGGCACCGAGTTCTTTCAAAGCCATTGGATAGGTTGTCATGTCCGCCCCGTTGGCGGGGGCTAGTCTTGCGGCCTGCGCTTCGAGGTGGCGGGCCACTTGAAAGTTGAGCCAGCGTTGCATTTGGGCGGTCAGATAAAGGATTTCGATGGTCATGGCAGTCGTCCTGTTCACGTCCCGGACTTGCGGCGATCGGCCACCGGCCCGGGTGACACCCACTATTGGCGTCGGGGCTGATATAGCACATCCCGCTGACAGATTTCAATATCTGTCAGTCAATGTTTCGTGATTGACAGGGTGTCGCCGGCCATGAGCCTTGCCACCGCGCCCACCCACTCAGCCCGGAGTTTGTCTCTCCAAGGCCGCTCTGCTAAAGCGCGGCGTAATCCCCGTAATCGCCCATGAGCCATGAGTCGTCGATGATTTCCCGCTATACCCGCCCGGAAATGGCCGCCATCTGGGAGG
>JAQGKJ010000221.1 GCA_028290165.1 Bradyrhizobium sp.
TACCGACGGCAGCCGGACGCCATTTCTGAAAGCGCGCAGCGGACCGGGGCCGTTTACCCCGGTCGATCTCGCTGTGCAGTGCGGCCGGCCGCTATTGGCCCGGCAGCCGTTCGCGCCCGATGCGTTCGATCAGGTGATCCTCGGCTGCGTCAACGTGATCGCCGACGAGATGAATCCGGCGCGGGTCGCGGCGCTGCGGCTCGGCATGGGCGAAGCGATGGTGGCGTTCACGGTGCAGATCAATTGCGGCTCCGGCATGCAATCGATCGACACCGCCTACCGGTACATCCGCGAAGGCGTTTCGGATTTGATCCTGGCCGGCGGCTCGGAAGCGCTGAGCTACGCGCCGCTGGTGTGGCCGCAGCAGGGCGTGCGCTGGTTCGCAGGGCTGGCCACCGCCAAGGGAATTCTTGCCAAGTTAGCTGCGCTCGCCAAAGCGCGCCCGTCTTACTTCAAGCCGGTCATCGGCCTCGAGCGCGGACTCACCGATCCCATCACCGAACTCAACATGGGCCAGACCGCCGAAGTGGTCGGCCATCTCTTTGGCATCACCCGCGCGCAATCGGACGCCTACGCCGCCGAAAGCCATAAGCGGCTTGCGAACGCGCAAGGACAGGGTTTCCTCAAGGGCGAGGTCGAAACCGCGTTCGCGCGCGACGGCAAGTTCTACGATCACGACGACGGCGTGCGGCCGGACTCAACGCCGGAGACGCTGGCGAAATTAAAGCCAGTGTTCGAGCGGCCTTGGGGCCAGGTCACCGCCGGCAATTCCTCGCAGATCACCGACGGCGCGTCGTGGACCATCCTCGCTTCGGAGGAAGCGGTGGCAAAACACGGGCTGGCGCCGAAGGCTGTTATCGTCGACAGTCAATGGGCGGCGCTCGATCCCTCCATCATGGGCCTCGGCCCGGTGTTGTCGGCGACCGAACTCCTGAAGCGCAACAAGTTAACGCTCGGGGATATCGAGACCTGGGAATTGAACGAAGCGTTCGCGACGCAGGTGCTGGGATGTCTTGCGGCCTGGAACGACGAAAAGTTCTGCCGCGAGATCTTGGGACTCGAAGGCGCTGCCGGAGAGATCGACCGGGCTAAACTCAATGTTGACGGCGGCGCGATCAGTCTTGGGCATCCCGTAGGCTGTAGCGGCAACCGCATCGTGCTGCATCTCGTCAATGCGATGAAACGGCTGGGCACCAAACGCGGCATCGCTACCGAATGTATCGGCGGCGGGCAGGGCGGCGCCATGCTGATCGAGACGGTGTGATCATGGACTCTAAGATCATGAACGTCCTCGGCGACCGCGTGCTCGAACTCGGGCCGAAGCCTGAGGAAAATGGGCCCTATCGCAATTTCAAGCTGACGCGGGATGCCGACGGCATCGCCTGGCTATTGTTTGATCGCGCCGGCGCCAGCGCCAACACGCTGTCGGCCGATGTCATCGAGGAACTCGATACCGTGCTGGCGGCGCTGGAAAGCCAGCGGCCAGCAGGTCTGGTGATCCGTTCCGCGAAAAAATCCGGCTTTATCGCCGGCGCCGACGTCAATGAATTTCGTGGCGCGACCGATCCGCAGCCCGTCGAGACCGCAATCGGCCGGGCCCATGCGGTGATCGATCGTCTCGAAGCCTTGAAAATTCCGACGGTAGCCGTGATCCACGGTTTCTGCCTCGGCGGCGGCCTCGAAGTTGCGCTCGCCTGCCAGTCGCACATTGCGATCGACGGCGCCCGCTTTGGCTTTCCGGAGGTGATGCTGGGGCTGCATCCCGGCCTCGGCGGCACTGCGCGCTTCACGCATCTCGTCAATCCGATGCAGGCGATGACCTTGATGCTGACCGGCAGGACCATCGATGCGCGCCGGGCAAAATCGCTCGGACTGGTCGATGCCGTGACACAGGAGCGGCACGTCCGCAATGCCGTGAAGGACGCGGTGTTCGGCCATCTCAAACGCGCCCGGCCGGGTCTGTTGAACGCGCTGCTGAACTTCACGCCAGTGCGTGGTTTCCTCGCCTCGCGGATGCGCGCCGAGGCCGAAAAAGCCGCGCCGCATGAGCATTACCCCGCGCCTTACGCGCTGATCGATCTCTGGGAAAAGCACGGCGGCGACAAGGCCGCGATGCTGGCGGCCGAAAAGACCTCGTTCGCCAATCTGATGGTGACGCCGACGGCGCAAAACCTGATCCGGGTGTTCTTCCTGCGCGAGCAGATGAAGAAGCTCGCAGGAAGCGGCAACACAATCGACCACGTCCATGTCATCGGCGCCGGCGCGATGGGCGGCGACATTGCCGCATGGTGCGCCAGTCAGGGCCTGCGAGTAACAGTCGCCGACATGAAGCCGGAGCCGGTCGCCGGCGCCATCAAGCGCGCGGCGGATCTTTTCGGCAAGATCATGCGCAAGGGCACCGACATCCGCGACGCGCTCGACCGTCTGATGCCCGATCTCGACGGCGAAGGCGTCCGCAACGCCGATCTCATCATCGAAGCGGTACCGGAAAAGCTGGACCTGAAGCAGAAGGTCTATGCAGGATTGGAGCCGAAGATGAAGCCGGGCGCGATCCTTGCCACCAACACTTCGAGCATTCCGCTGCAGGATTTGCGCACCACGCTCGCCAAGCCGGAGCGGCTGGTCGGATTGCATTTCTTCAATCCGGTATCGCGGCTGCAGCTGGTCGAGGTCGTCAGCCATGACGGCAGCGATCCGCAGATGCTGAAGCAGGCGCTGGCCTTTGTCGGCGCCATCGACCGGCTGCCCCTGCCGGTCAAGAGTTCGCCGGGCTTTCTCGTCAACCGCGCTCTGACGCCTTACATGCTGGAGGCGATGGTGATGCTGGATGAAAGGATCGACAAGCTCACCGTCGACGCGGCGGCGGAGAAATTCGGCATGCCGATGGGTCCGATCGAGCTCGCAGATCAGGTCGGTCTCGACATTTGTCTGGCGGTCGGCGACATGCTGCGCTCGAAATTCGGCGATTCTCTCCCGCCGACGCCGGCGTGGCTGCGCGACAAGGTCGCCAATGGCGAACTCGGCCGCAAAACGGGCAAGGGTTTTTATGTCTGGAAGGACGGCAGGGCCGACAAGGCGTCCGGCTCGGCTTCCACCGCGCAGCCTACGCCGGAAATGATCGACCGGCTGATCCTGCCGATGTCGAACGTCTGCGTCGGAGCCTTGCGTGAGGGTATCGTCGACAATGCCGACACCGTCGATGGCGCCATGATCTTTGGCACCGGCTACGCGCCGTTCCGCGGCGGGCCGCTGAATTATGCGCGAGCCCGGGGGCCGGACAATGTGGTGTCGGCGCTGCGCGCGCTCGCCGCAAAGTTCGGCGGCCGTTTCACCCCGGATGCCGGCTGGGAGAATTTCATGTGACCGACACGGAAGCCGTTCACGCCCCGCTGAACACGGAAACCGAGCCCTGCGGCGATCTGTCGATCCGCACGTTGGCGATGCCGGCCGACACCAACGCCAACGGCGATATCTTCGGCGGCTGGCTATTGAGCCAAATGGACATCGGCGGCGGTATCTTTGCCTCCAAGGTCGCAAAATCACGCACCGTCACGGTCGCCATCGACGCGATGAATTTCCGTAAACCCGTGTTCGTCGGCGACGTGGTCTCGGTTCACGCCAATCTGGTCCGAATCGGCAAGACCTCGGTGACCGTCCACCTCGAAGCCTGGGTGCTGCGCCGCAAGG
>JAQGKJ010000254.1 GCA_028290165.1 Bradyrhizobium sp.
GGCATCGGCATGGTGTTCCAGCATTTCTCGCTGTTCGACAATCTCACCGTCGCCGAGAACGTGGCGCTCGGCCTCGACGGCAAGGAATCGTTCAAGGACATGTCGGCCAGGCTTCAGGAAGTGTCCAATGTTTATGGTCTTCCACTCGATCCGAAGCGGGAAGTCTGGCAACTCTCGGTCGGCGAGCGCCAGCGCATCGAGATCGTCCGGGCGCTGATGCAAAATCCCAAATTTCTCATCCTCGATGAGCCGACTGCGGTGCTGACCCCGCAGGAGGCCGATCAGTTGTTCGTTGTGCTGGAGCGCCTGAAGAAGGAGGGCCGCGCGATACTCTACATCAGCCACAAGCTGGAAGAGGTGAAGCGGCTGTGCGACACCGCCACCATCCTGCGCGGCGGCAAGAAGGTCGCAACCTGCAATCCACAACTCGAAACCGCCGGCTCGCTGGCGCGCATGATGGTCGGTGCCGACATCAAGGAAGTCAGGGCCGCCGCCGGCCGGCAAACCACAGTACCGCGCCTGGTCGTCAACGATCTCAGCCTGGAGCCGGACGATCCCCATGGGGTGCGGCTCGAACACATCTCGCTCGAGCTGAAGGGTGGTGAAATCTTGGGCATCGCCGGCGTCGCCGGCAATGGACAGGATGAGCTGTTCGCGGCGCTTTCGGGCGAGCGGCTTGCCCAGGACCCCGGCACGGTGGTGATCGACGGTCAAGCCGCGGGGCACCTTTCCATCACCCAGCGACGCAAGCTTGGTGCGGCCTTCGTGCCCGAGGAGCGCCTGGGCCACGGCACCGCGCCGCGCATGAAGCTTTCCGAAAATGCCCTGCTGACAGGACATGCCGCCAGCGGCATGGTGCAGCGCGGTTTCATCAACACCACCGCGATGCTCAAGACGGTCGACCGCACCACCGAGACCTTCGATGTGCGCAAGGCCAAGCGTGACCCCGAAGCGGCAAGCCTGTCCGGCGGAAACCTGCAAAAGTTCATCGTCGGCCGCGAAATCCTGCGTAACCCCGCCGTCCTCGTCGTCAATCAGCCGACCTGGGGTGTGGACGCGGGCGCCGCCGCCGTCATCCGGCAGGCCTTGCTCGATCTCGCCGCCGCCGGCGCCGCCGTGCTGGTGACGAGCCAGGACCTCGATGAGCTCACCGAAATCGCCGACCGGATCGCCGTGATGTTCCATGGCCACCTGTCCGAGCCGATGGCGACCGCCGAGGCCAGTCGCGAGAAGCTGGGCCTGCTGATGGGCGGAAGCACTCTGGAGCAGAAGGAAGCGGCTCATGCAGTTAGTGCTTGAAAAGCGGGCCGAGCGATCGAACACGATCGCGCTGGTCTCGCCGCTGATCGCGATCGGCTTGACGATCGTGACCATGAGCATCCTGTTTGCCGTCCTTGGCAAGAATCCGATTCTAGCGCTCGTCGTCTACTTCATCGATCCCTTAACCGACAGCTATTCGCTGCAGGAACTCGTGGTGAAAGCGACGCCGCTGGTGATGATCGCGATCGGCCTGTCGCTCTGCTATCTGGCCAACGTCTGGAATATCGGGGCCGAAGGCCAATTCCTGATCGGGGCCGTCGCCGGCAGCTGGCTCGCCGTGAAAACCCAGGGCACCGATGCCGGACCTTGGGTGATGCCCGCGATGCTCGTGCTCGGTGCGGCGGCGGGCGCGCTCTATGCCCTGATACCGGCGATCTGCAAAGTCAGGTTCGGCGCCAGCGAGATTCTCACCAGCCTGATGCTGGTCTATGTGGCCGACCTTTTTCTCGATTATCTCGTGCGCGGTCCGTGGCGCGATCCCGCCGGGTTCAATTTCCCGACCACCGCCGAGTTCGATCCGGTCGCAACCGTGCCCGTTCTGATCGAAGGCGGTCGGCTGCATCTTGGCGCCATCATTGCGCTGGTCGTCGTCGCCGCGGCGACCGTATTGCTTGGACGCACCATCAAGGGTTTTGAAATCCGGGTGGTCGGCGCAGCGCCCCGCGCGGCGCGCTTCGGCGGGTTCAATTCCAACCAGCTGATCCTCCTGACCTTCGCCATCTCCGGCGCGCTGGCGGGACTTGCGGGGATCATTGAGGTCGCCGGCCCGGTCGGCCACCTCCAGCCTGGCATTTCACCCGGTTATGGCTTCACCGCGATCATCGTCGCGTTCCTCGGCCGCCTGAACCCAATTGGAATACTAATTGCAGGCCTTTTCCTCGCACTCACCTTCATTGGCGGCGAACAGGCCCAGATCGCAATGAAAATCCCGCTCGACGTCACCAAGGTATTTCAGGGCATTCTGCTGTTCTACGTGCTGGCCTGCGATTCTCTGATCCTCTACCGGTTCCGGCTTATTTTCGCGTCACGACAGGTGTCCAGTGGGACTGCTTGAAGCGATCATTCTTTCGGTTCTGGCGGCGTCGACGCCGCTGTTGATCGCGGCCACCGGGGAACTGGTGACCGAGCGCGCTGGCGTGCTCAATCTGGGCGTCGAGGGCATGATGATCGTGGGGGCGGCCTGCGGATTCGGCGGTGCCTGGCTCACCGGTTCCACCGTCATCGGAGCGATGTGCGGCATGGTCGCGGGAACCCTGCTGTCCCTGATCTTCGCGATGATGACGCTTGGGCTCGCGGTCAACCAGGTTGCCGCCGGGCTCGCGCTGACGATCCTCGGCATCGGCCTGTCCGGCCTGATCGGCGCCGGCTTCGTCGGCGAAAGGATCACGCCGGCGCCGCATCTCTATATCCCGGGCCTTACCGATATTCCGCTCGTCGGGCGTATCCTGTTCGGCGAGGATGCCTTCGTTTATCTGTCGCTCGCGCTGGTGATCGGCGTCTGGCTGTTTCTGTACCGGACGCGGACCGGATTGGTGTTGCGCGCGGTGGGCGACAATCACGTCTCGGCGCACGCACTGGGATATCCCGTGCTCAAGATCAGAATGCTGGCCGTGATGTTCGGCGGCGCCTGCGCAGGGCTTGCCGGGGCCTATTTGCCGCTTGCCTATACGCCCTTCTTCATCCCGGGCATGACGGCCGGCCGCGGCTGGATCGCGCTCGCGCTGACGGTGTTCGCATCCTGGTTCCCGGGCCGGCTCGTTATCGGCGCCTATCTGTTCGGCGCGGTGACGATCCTGCAGCTTCATGCGCAAGGCGCGGGCCTCGGCGTGCCTTCGCAATTCATGTCGTCGCTGCCCTATTTGGCGACCGTGATCGTTCTCGTGCTGCTGTCGCGTGCGCGCACCGGCGGCTCGACCGCACCCGCTGCGCTCGGCACGGTATTCGTGCCCGACCGCTGATTTCGTATCCTGGGCGTGCGCGATGGGGCGCCGCGTCTTGGACTGTGGATCCCCCCGACTGTTTGGAGATTGACGATGAGGAAAACATTTCTTGTGGCCGCCGCACTTCTGCTGGCCGGCAGTATTACGAGCGGCGCCTCGGCCGCCGACAAGTTGAAAGTCGGGTTCATCTATCTTGGCCCGGTCGGCGACCTCGGCTGGACCTACCAACATGACCTTGCCCGCCAGGCTCTGGCCAAGGAACTCGGCGACAAAATCGAGACCACCTTCCTCGAGAATGTCCCTGAGGGCCCCGACGCCGAGCGCGCCGTCGAGCAGCTCGTCCGCGCCGGCAACAAGCTGATCTTCACGACCTCGTTCGGCTACATGGACCCGACGCTGAAGGTGGCGAAGAAGTATCCGAAAGTGCATTTCGAGCACTGCTCGGGCTATAAGCGCGATGCCAACATGGCCACCTATTCGGCGCGCTGGTATCAGGGTCGTTATATCCAAGGCCAGATCGCGGCCAAGATGTCGAAGGCCGGCGTGCTCGGCTATATCGGTTCGTTCCCGATTCCAGAGGTCGTCTCGGGCATCAACGCCACGATGATCGGCGCACAGACGGTCAATCCCAACATCAAGGTCAAGATTATCTGGGCGAACTCGTGGTTCGACCCCGGCAAGGAGGCCGACGCCGCCAAGGCGCTGCTCGATCAGGGCGCCGACGTGATCATGCAGCACACCGACAGCCCGGCGGCGATGCAGGTAGCCTCCGAACGCGGCAAGCTGGCGTTCGGCCAGGATTCCGAAATGATCAAGTTCGGACCGAAGGCGCAACTGACCTCGATCCTCGACACCTGGGCGCCCTATTACATTGCCCGCGTCAAGGCCGAGCTCGACGGCACCTGGAAGTCGGAGGACACTTGGGGCGGGCTCGAGACCAAGATGTTCGCAATGGCGCCCTACACCAACATGCCTGACGACGTGAAGAAGATGGCGATGGATACCGAAGCCGCCATCACTGCGGGCAAGCTGCAACCGTTCAAATGTCCGATCGTCGACCAGGACGGCAAGACGGTTGAGTGCAAGGGCGGCGATCATCTCGCCGACGGTCAGGTGCTCGGCATGAACTTCTACGTCAAGGGCATCGACGACAAGATTCCCGGCGGCAAGTAACGCCGGGCACTCCCGAGAC
>JAQGKJ010000272.1 GCA_028290165.1 Bradyrhizobium sp.
CCTGGCCGATGCCGGGATTGATGCCCAGTCGATCGACCTGATCGTGCTGGCGACCTCGACACCGGACAACACCTTTCCCGCCACCGCGGTTGCGGTGCAGAACGCGCTCGACATCCACCATGGCGCGGCCTTCGACCTGCAGGCGGTCTGCTCGGGATTCGTGTTCGCGCTCGCCACCGCCGACAATTTCCTGCGGACCGGCGCGTTCAAGCGTGCGCTGGTGATCGGCGCCGAGACATTTTCGCGGATTCTCGACTGGAACGACCGGGGAACCTGCGTGCTGTTTGGCGACGGCGCCGGCGCCGTCGTGATCGAAGCCCAGCCGCAGTCCGGCAAGCCCACCGACCGCGGCGTACTGACGACGCATCTGCGTTCCGACGGCCGGCACAAGTCGAAATTGTACGTCGATGGCGGCCCTTCCTCGACCCGCACGGTCGGTTATCTCAGGATGGAAGGCCGCGAAGTCTTCAAGCATGCCGTCGGCATGATCACTGACGTGATCGTGGATGCGTTCGAGGCCACCGGCACCACGGCTGAGGACATCGATTGGTTCGTTCCTCACCAGGCCAACAAGCGAATCATCGATGCTTCGGCGCACAAGTTGCATATTGCGCCGCAGAAAGTGGTGCTGACGGTCGATCTGCACGGCAATACCTCGGCAGCGTCCGTCCCGCTGGCACTGTCGGTCGCGGTCAAGGACGGGCGCATCAAGAAGGGCGATCTGGTGCTGCTCGAAGCCATGGGCGGCGGCTTCACCTGGGGGTCGGCACTGTTGCGCTGGTAAGTGCCGCCTTAAAAAGTCTATGGACTTTGCTGTTTTGTTTTATGTTTATGCATTGATGAGCGCTGTTGACCGTCGTAGGCTAAGCTCCTAATTTCAGATATGAATTGTTCGCCGAGAGTGCGGGGCAGGCGATGACCGGAACCGGAAAGACAGTCACACGCGTCGATCTCTGTGAAGCCGTCTACCAGAAGGTGGGGCTGTCGCGGACGGAGTCATCCGCCTTCGTCGAACTGGTCCTGAAGGAGATCACCGACTGCCTGGAGAAGGGCGAGACGGTGAAACTGTCGTCTTTCGGTTCCTTCATGGTGCGCAAGAAGGGCCAGCGTATCGGCCGCAACCCAAAGACCGGCACCGAGGTGCCGATTTCTCCGCGTCGCGTGATGGTGTTCAAGCCATCGGCCATTCTGAAGCAACGGATCAACGGCCATGTCGCCGGAAACGGCGACGGCAACAAGGCCGACTAACTGGGTTCAACCGGCGAAGACAAGAGGAGCGGGCATTTGGACAAGGCGCCGGATGCGTTCCGAACCATCAGCGAGGTCGCAGACGACCTCGACATTCCCCAGCACGTCCTGCGGTTCTGGGAGACGCGGTTCGCCCAGATCAAGCCGATGAAGCGGAGCGGGGGCCGGCGCTACTATCGCCCCGACGACATCGACCTGCTGCGGGGCATCCGCCGTCTCCTGTACGGCGAGGGCTACACCATCCGCGGGGTGCAGCGCATTTTGAAAGAGCACGGCATCGCCTCGGTCCAGCGCCTGGCGGATGCAACGGCCGTGGCCTCGTTCGGTGCGATCGAGAAAGCGGTCGGCCAAAGCCTTCTGGAAACGGACGACGACGCGCATGGCATCGACGCCGATGACGATGATTACGAGGGCGGTACCGACGGCATCGATTTTCGCCTGCTCGAGAGTGATGAGGAAGAAATCCCGGGTGTGGTTGAGGAAGGTTCGCCTTCTGGTGTGCCCGCCGGCGCCCGCTTGCTCGACGCCGTACGCCTGCAGGCCGTGTTGCAGGACCTGATCGCCTGCCGGCAATTGCTCGATTCCGCGCTGAAAGAGGGCTAGCCGGCTGACGCGGCGAAACTGACACCGCCGCCGGTCACGCTTCTTGCGCCCAAGCCTGATCGAAGCTAAGGGAACGGCATCGGAGCGTGGCGCAGCCCGGTTAGCGCACTAGTCTGGGAGACTAGGGGTCGGAGGTTCAAATCCTCTCGCTCCGACCATCAAAAGCCCCGGTAATCCGGGGTTTTTTGCACTTTCGAGCTCCGGGGCCAAAAGAACAAAAGCCCAGCAAAACCACCTGAAACCACCGGAATGCGGCAGAAACCGCCGGAGTAACCAAGCGTTCCGGGGACGTCTGCGGGTTGCAGCCGGCCCGGGGGTGGACGTGAAGGGCCGCCCGGATCGTATGATCTGTCGACCGTTCCCACCAACACCGTCCAGCTTGATCGGGGATACAACAGAGCGATTCGTTGGAGATCACCATGGTCCAAACCCGCAACTGGTACGGCGAGGCGTCGCCGATGACACCGCAGGATTGGGACAAGTTCGATGATTTTAGGCGTCGCCAAAGCGACCTTAACGTGATGGCGGTCGATGCGGCCGGGGCGTCGCACATGTATCCCGTCCTGAGCCTTGCGGAAGCGTTTGAAAAATTCGAAGAGCTTCGCGCGGCTGGAGTGCCGCAGGTTTTCATCAAGAACGGTAACCGCACGATCCAAAGGCTTGCAGCACGAGGCTAAGGGGGATGGTGCACCGATGACAACCGACAGGACGGTATCGATTCACCGTCAAAGAAACGGCGCGCGGCCTAGTTGCGGAAATCTTTGGTCGTAAGCGCTGCACCCAATCGATCTTGGATCATTGCTTGCAGCCCCCTCCTTTCGAGCCAAAGAAGGCCCATAGCCAATTGCCTTAGGTCGTTCCGCTCATGACCGATCGGCAGCTTGCGGGCTCGCCGGAGCGCGTCGGCAGCGTGTTTTCTAAGGGGAGAGTCCTCCGCGTCCGGGGCGCGCTTCATGGCTAGCCACATCGCCTGGGTGATGCCTGCCCCACCATAGGTTTCGACCAAACGGAGTGTCTGTTCGGTCGTCGACTTCCTGGGGATTAAATTTACGTTCGCGCCCAGCAGATTTTCGCGCGTCTGTTCAAAACGTAAAACAGGAACTTTACATGTGGTCACGCATAGCGAACGCGTACCGCTTCACCTTGACGATACCGCCGTGCGTCACGGTCGACACGATCGGCTTTGTCGATCCTTGTGTCAGCGGCTCGAACTCGCCATAAGGCCTCGATTGAAGGCGGTGCATCGATCGAGGATGCGGCCGAGTTCCTTTGCCGCTCGGGCTCGATCGACGACGTCGCCCGCAAGGCGCACGAACTCGGGCTGAAGCCGAAGCCGAAATCATGAGAGCCACGAGGCCGCCAACTCAGGCGGTCTTCCGTCAGGTCGCAGGCGGCTCAATGTCCGGCGCGAGAGGCGTCAGCTTTGGCGCGCCTGGTTCGTCCACTTGTAATTTAAGATCGGCCGCCTTTTCCAATAGAGCGGCGGAAATCTTAGGGTCCTTGGTTGCCTTGGCCAACCCAAAAAGGATCGCCGCTTGACGCACGAAGTACTCTTTCCCGATCATCGGGCTTTCCCCGTGGTATCCCAGCGCGCCGACGCATTTACCCGGAAATTGTGGATTCGTTCCGGCAAAAATGTGCAAAAGTGAACACATCGCTGCAGTGCAATATGACCGCAGGTGATCCCGGCACTCTGCGGAGGGAACCGGGCGGATCAGCTCAGGGCATGTCGAAAGCGAACCGCTTCATCTTGACGATGCCGGCGTGCGTCACGGTCGACGCGATAGGCTTTGTCGATCCTTGTGTCAGCGGCTCGAACCCGGCGTTCAAGGTAAACTGCTCGGTGATGGCCGTGGCCAAAATCCGCTCGCCATCTCCGAGGGTCCCGGACACCATAGCCGGCGTTGCACAACTCGTCCGGCAAGGTCGAGCCGGGCAGCGCATCGAAGCGCACTTCGACGTCCCCCGGGATCGAGGTCACAAAACCATGGCTGGCGCGGATGATTTGATTTAACTGCTCGAAATTTTCCTTGCGCGCGTCTATCTCAGGATTGCGGGGCGCGGAGTAAAGCTCCCGCAGCAGCCGCTCACGATTGCGTCTCATTTGGCACCATCCCGCGCCAGCGCCATGACCTGGTCGACATAGGCTTGCAGCAGTTCGCGCGACCCGCCACCGGCAGGCGAGCGAAAGGATAGGACCGTGATTCCACGTAGTAGGGATAGCTTTTTCAGCAATCAGTGGCTGGCGGGGGCGGAGTAATAGGCTTCCGCTTGCTCGATCGGACCAAGGTAGCAGTCGGTCAAATAGACTGCGCAGATCGAGAGCGAGATCGCGAGCACGATGGCTAACGCCGTCGGAACGATGAATTCCAGAGTCAGAGTAATCGCTTTGTCGGTCATCGCGGATACTCGCTTTGACCTACCCCGCCCGCTAGATGCCACCTTCCGCTGAGTCGGGGAATTGAAAACTAAGCGCGCGGGTACTGCGCTGCACCCAATGCGGTGACTAGCGGGGAGCGCAGGGACAACTTCGGGGAAAGGCCGCCCGTTGCGGCTCGGGATTGGAGTGCAGCATCCAGATCATCCTGGCAGTCGGCTATGCCGGAACACCGAGGCCCGGCTCGAATTGGTTCTCATCCCGAGATTCTATTTCCATCAGTACGCCAACAGGCGGAGGACGGAGGATCGGCGGGGGGCCTTCAATTCCGCAATCTGGATGAAGCGTGCGTCCACGGCGTTCACCGCACGCCCGCTCTGCTCGGAAGAATTGTCCGCCCAACGGCCGACACGTTTCCCAGCACCGAGGTGTCTGATGGCAAGCGCACCATCTGTATGGTCAGGCGCAAAGTGATCATCGAGAGGCACCAGGACGGGTGCCTCGCGGCGAACCGGAAGGGGCGGGGGCCGGCGCTCGTTCCGAGGTCAGCATGAAGCATCGCGACATCGAGTACACCCTCGTTCAAGGCATCGGGCGGCACGTGTGGAAATGGTCGGTCGCCTTCGACGCGGACCATTCGGCATCGGGCCAGGCCATGACAAAGGCCGAGGCCGTATCGGAAGCCGAACGCGCCATCGACCGGGCACTCGATCCCAGGAAGTTGCGGCTTGTCCCTCCCAGGACCGAGCGGTGATGCAAGGGAACTTCGGAAACCGGCCGGCGTTTTAGGTCCCCGTCACGGATTTAAGGGTCGAATGCATGGACCGAAAAGTCGAGCAAGCATCGCAGGGCCAGCAAGCATCGCAGGGCCAGCGCAAGACGGTCGTGATATTGTCCGACCGTTCTCGCGAGATTATTCGCCTGTTCGAGGAACGGCAGCGCAAACGCCAGCAGGCCGAGCAAACCCGGCAACCGCCTTCGTTGTCGCAACTCCCGGACGCTCCCCGACAAAGCCGATAGCGCAAATACGAGCGAGCATCTGATATCCGGCGGCCTTTGCCAATCCCATCAATGAAAGAGGCCGCCAACGCAGGCGGCCTCTTCAGAATGACCGAGGTTAAATCACCACCGATGGCGATGGTGCCGCCAACCGTAGTGGTGGCCGTGACCTCGACCCCAACCGTAATGATGGCCGCGCCCGCCGCGATGTCCCCATCCATGACCGTGGCCGCCTCTTACCTGGATGGCAGTTCCATCGGAAGCTCCGAGCGCGCCGGGCGTTGCAACGGGCATTGCCGACGCCGAAAGGCCCGGAGCCAGCGCAAAGGCAGGCTGCAAATCCGATCAACAAAAGTCGTCTCATTGTAGGTGTCTCCTCCCGAGAATCGCGTTGTCGCGACAAGGAAGAAAGTCCTGGAAGCTCCCAGAGTTCCATCAGGATACTGTGGGCCAACTGAGCGGCCTTACTGCGAGCCTTCGACGGCATTGGCGTTAAGCCACTTCTTGTTTCTAGAGAGGTTACGTAATGAAGCGGCTAACTGCCGACGGTCGTTCCGCTCAGGTGATCCCCGTGGCAGTGAACGAGCGAATCGGAGCATCTGGTGACGCAATTGAAGAAGTTGGGAGAGGGTATAGCGGGTATTGTCATCTGCAAGTTTAAGCCGAAGCACGGCACAATTTCCCTGACTCAATTATTTTCGGGACCTGTTTTTTTCCGAACGATCAACGCATGACTGTCCGCAGCGCGGCGAAGCAAGCCAGCCTTTTTGAGCGCATCGGTTCGCTGCGCACCGGGCGGCATCTCGCGCGCTTCTTGAAGGGCATCCGCCGCACTTGCATTCTGGCTGCGGCTGTCAGGCGAGGTTTCTTGCTTCACGATTGGCGTGTTACCAAGATTTGGTGAAGTTGGTCAGCGCCATCTTTCGGCGTTCGTCGGGATTTGCACCGACCTGGTTGGGGTGGCCATGTACACAGTTGACCTGCGCCCCCGCCCGGACGGCTTTAGCTTCAAACTCATCTGCAAGTGCGACCAGTCTTCGCTCTATTTCAATGTCACCGGACACGAGAGCGAGCCGGCGGCACTTCTCGACTTTGTCGCGTAGTCGTTCGACCTCGGACATGCTGCACCCATTTTCGACGTCGATTCAGAGAACCAGCCAATTTGAATGGCCTTCTTCACGGAGCCCGGATCGCCTCTCAGCCAGCTACTCGCGTCACGTCACTGCGTCTTTCGCCATCAGCATTTTTTTCATGTCTGCGGCAATGCGAAGTTGCCCCGCTTTTCTGATGGCTTCGGATCTCTTCAATCCCGGCGCCAGCTTTTTTGCCTGTGCCAGAGCCTCGGATGCCCGAGCAACCCAATCGTGACTATCGATATTGCTGAGCGCCTGTTTCATTTCGTCTTCCCTACCGTGGGGGACTCATCTCGCCGGTAAGCCAGCCTCCCACGCTGGAGTCCATTGGATCGCTCGAGATAATCATTGCATTAACGTGACCGCACTTCTGGCATTCGAAGGTACGCCGGTCGACGCCGGATGGTCCCTGCTCGACTTTGGAAAGCAACATCCGAGATTGAGCGCACTGCGGGCAGCGGGGCCGTTCGATGGGCGAAAGATACGTTGACGGCACTCGCTGATATTCGGACATGTCGCGCCCTTTGGAGAAGGCGGGAGCCTTACCGAACTCTCTGTCACCGACATTTGCCAAGGACGGGGCGGTGATGAGTCATATTGCTTCAAGCCAAGTCTGTCTCGGTGGTCAATATTGCTCACAATGCACAAAATTAACGGGCGGTTAGTCACCAAAGCTCGACTGTCTGATTACTCATCTTCTTGGATTTGCGGCTTGCAAGCGAAGACAGTCTGGTCGCGCACGGCGATTTAGCCGTTTAGTCTTACGCCGCTAAGGCGTCGACCTGACGCCGAACGGCCGCGAAAGCGTCCTTTATCGCTACTTGAGCATATTCACGTCGTGCGTCCACGACGATGTTTTCGTGCGGCGGAATCGTCAACCAAATGTGGACCTGAAATCCGGTCCCGTTGCGATGCTTGTGGCTCGGTGCGATCAATTTCACGCGGCAACCTATAATACGATGATTATGGGTTTCCAGCCGCTCTATTTCACTTAATATTTGGGCGCGAGCAGCGTCCGATGTCTCGGAACCCTCGAAGGTGATCTCTGGGGCGATTTGCATTTTGCTCCGTTCGAGTTGGCTGCCTATGCCAATCCGTGTGACGCTGAATGGTTGCGTGTCGGTTGGTGGCCCTGACCGAACGTTAGGAATCACATGTATGCGGGTGATGGCGGTAAGTCACTTTTCCGGCCGCCGGTACCCGTCTCGCGCCTTCCAGCTTCCTGGATGAAATCCTCTTCAAGATCGTGAAGCATATACAGGACATCTGGATTTCGCTGATAACAAGCAAGCCGGCGACAGCTTTCCGCGAGTTCGGTCATCAATTGGGCTTCGGTCATGGGGACACCGTTGTTCACAACCAGTCAATGCTGCTACTCCCAATAATGTTCCGCGCAGGGGCGAATAAGGCTTCGGCATATCAAGACGACCGCCGCGCGTTTGGCGAGACACTATAAGGCCGGGTCCATCCTGCAAACTGAGCAATGTTGAATCGGTTATAGTCGCGGTTCACGACGATGCCGTCGATATTGATTGAAAACGTCGGATGCCAAGCATTCCATCGATGGACAACCAGTGTGGCCGACGCGGGGGCGGGTCAGTCGTTTGGGATTCCAAGCCGAACCAATAGACCCACCCCTGTAGAACTCGCGCCGTCACTTAATTACTTGGTGCAAGTCTTGTCAGCCGCTAAAGCTGTTTGGGCTGAAGCCTGTGTCGGATGAACGGTGCCGACAACCTTCAAGCTGCCACCAGCGGCCGGCTGGGTATTGACGACTTGACATTTCATCGTCGCGGTATCTTGAGCCAGGTAGAACGAGGAAGCACCTGATGGCGGCGCCTGACCGACAGTTTTGTCCGGTTCAGCCGCGAATGAAGGTGCTGCGAATGCGAGAATAGCAACCGTCGCTAACAGAAATTTCGTCATGGTGTTTACCAGTTGTCGTACGTCCAGCATTGGACACGGAGCAAATGGAGTCAGCCGGTAAAGGTTCCAGCGATAAGGGAATTGGTTTCGCACCCACCCGAAGTTTACAGTCCTGCTGCCGAGTCGATTACTTCTCGTAGCGCGACGATCCCATCCAGCCGCCTTAACCTAGAGTAGGTCATATAGTTCTTGGTGGCTCTGCTCGAATTTTATGGTCGAGATTGGCCACCTTCCATCGTGGCCCTTGACAGAGATTCGCAGGCCGTGAAGTTCGTCCAGCCAAACATTCTCAACCGTTCCGGCTTTTCCGTCGGTGAGAACGACGGCTTTGCCGACGAGTTCAGATTGCACGTCCCCGAACGCGGTAAGGATCGTCGACGCGCGGAGCTTCATAGTTGTCATGGTGTCTCCAAAGTTAGCCGAGCGAGTCAGCGGGGTCGTGTTGCATTTGAAAGGTGTGCAAGTAGTGACCGGGGCCGGGCGACCGAGTGTCCGAAAGAATCCTTTCGGGACCTTTCAATTGTTCGATGAACCGGTCTGGGTTCTTCCCGACGTCGATGATTGACCCTGAGGTCCCGATGCGCGCCGGACCCGGTGCCTCAGCTTGGCTTCCCCAACCGGGCGGCCTTTGCCGCCGGCCGCAATGCCATTATGGTTTGCCGATCCCGTGTCGCGCTCCGGCAGCATCAGAGGACCATTGGCATGAGAGTTATCTGTGTTGCGGTGGTCATCGCGATGCTGGCCGGGCAGGCCTACGCCCAAGGCAAAACACCGGGACCGCCGCCGCCCGCGCCGAAATCACAGCAGGAGATCGAGGCGGAGCGGGCGGCTGAAAAAGCCTACAAGAACTCGCTGCGTAACATTCCCGACCAGCCCCCCGCCGATCCGTGGGGCAATGCGCGCAGCATGGACGCGCCCAAAGCCGCAGCCACGACCCCCGCAGCCAAAACCCCTGCGGCGAAGAAGTCACCTGCCAAGACCGGCAGCACGGCAAATTAGGCATGACATCTTAGACATGGCGGCTTGACGGGACCGGCCTGACGCGGCGTGACCGGCGCTCCGGCGCCGCAATGTGAACCTGCTCACATCCATCAGCCGCCATCCGCGCTATCCATTGGTGGGGCCATTTGTGAGTGCTTACGATGGAAACCAGGTTCGACATCGTGGCGATCGCCAACGCGGTCTGCATCGCAGGCTATGCCGCGATCGCACTAAGGTATGTGTTGCTCTACGATCTCCGATTTTCGGGCGAAGAAATTCGCAGCGGCGCGATGCTCGCTGCGATCATGATCGCAGCATGGGTCGCTATCGATTTCTTCGGCAAGAAGCTCGGCCATACCGATTGACCTCGCCGGAGTGTCGACAAACGACACTCCTCAGCTCTGCCCGTCCTCAAGGCCGTATTCCCGATAAATGGTCGGTGGATCGACGCCGGGAAACAACCTGCATTTTGCCTGGGCCAAATGCAGGTTGACGGTTCCGGGCTGGCAGCCGGCGGCCAATAGCTTCCTGATATCGTCCATATGGGTGCGCGGCTGGTGTTTCGGCGGAAGCTGCTCCAGCGCGATCAGCGCCGTTGCCAATGCTTCCGTGATGACCCATTCGTCGTGGCCCGTGATTCCCTTTCTTGGCATTCAGACCGTCCTCCCATTCTGTGCAGCGGCGGTCACCGCCAATACTAGGCCGACGCCGTAAATAGCGCCATCGCCCGCCAGCGCTCCAGCCACGGCCGCGGATGAGCCATCGTCTTGAGCCGAGTTTCCCAGCGCCCCGGATGATAGGTCTCGATCGCCAGGCGCCAGGCGTCGCCGTCATTCCATTCGATCTCGAGAACGCACTCAGACCGTCCGGTGGAAGGGCCTGCCACGTCGATGGTGAGCAACAGCGGCGATCGGTGCGGATGGTATGTCACCGTCAGATCGTTGCGCTCGGCAAGCAGGACCATCCCGTGTTGCCAGCGCCCACACTTTCTGACGAACTTCATCGCCAGCGCCCGCGCTGCGTAAAGTTTGGGCGCCCAGTCCGGATCATCGGTCAGGATCTTCATGCCGCGGTCCTGAAAAATATCCCAGCCATCAAGCGTCTTTTTTGGGCGGAAATCAGGTCGGAACGAACAGAACCTAGCCGCACCCTCCGCCAGATGCGATGGCCGGTGAGAAGGCGGGCATCATTCACCGGGTGTCGCGCAGGGTTGTTCCCTACTAGGTCGGCAAATATCCACCGCAGCCGCCGAAACGTGCGTGCGGGGTCATGGTGCCGCCGACGCAGAGATCGAGACGGCCCGACATTGTCTGAAAGACCCACCCGCCCAAATCACGCAGGCCGCCGATTGGGCCGCGCAGTGATCGCGTACTAGCGGAGGCCGAATAGTCCCTTCCGTTCCCCTCCAAAGTAAACCCCTCCCAGTGGAGAGCACTTTTCTGCGCGAGGGACTGAGGAGGCAGCGCACGATCAGGTATCAACCTGCCGCAATATCTCGGTCAAGCCTACTCGATTTTACACTCGACATCGAACGGCTTGAGCTCGCTGTAATATGCCATAACGCCCAGCTCTGGCGAATAGGCAACGAATTCCGTGTGACCGGGATGCAAGGTGTATGAAACGTCTGCCTTGCAGGACTTCCCATCCACGATGATCCTGACTTTGTAATCGAACGTCCTTTCATCGAATGTCCTCTCGATCGTGTGCTCATCGATCACCCGATATCGCGTGCCCTTGTGAGCTCCGAGTTTGCGGTTCTTCAATTCCCATTTCTTGGCGTTCTTGCCTTCGCCCTCGACGACATCGTCGACAGTCCCGTTAGCGTGAAGGACGATGTGGATGTTGCCGGCGCCATCGCCCTCGACCGGCTTAGGCCTTAGCCGTTTTGCGTGGGTTTTGTATTTAACGGAGATAGCGGTATCGCCGGGAGCCGCAAACACGCTCGAAGCGAGTAATAATACTCCAAAGGATACAAGAAAAATCTTCACGCTTTTCCTCCCAAAAATGCTCATCGAGCACATGAGCTTTACCAGCTGCGCCCAGATGTTACACTTACACTCTGCGTCGTCCCACCATCGCTCTTGAACCCCAGGAAATAGAAAACGGAAAGGCGCGATCTCCCATGAAGGATTTTACCGGAAAGATCGCTGTCATCACCGGAGGCGGCACGGGCATAGGGCGCGAGCTGGCGCGCCGGTTGGTCGCCGAGGGCTGCAACGTCGCGATGTGCGACGTGTCCGCCGACGCGATGGCGCAGACAAAACGGCTTTGCGAGGTTCAAAAACTGCCGCAGGGCCTGCGCGTCACCACGCATATCGCCGATGTCGCGAT
>JAQGKJ010000287.1 GCA_028290165.1 Bradyrhizobium sp.
GCATGTCTCGCTCATCTTCACCCTCCCTGCCGCGGCGTGATGATCTCGATCTCGTCGCCGTTGTTCAGCGGCGTCTGCGCCCATCGGCTCTTCGGCAGCACGTCGTAGTTCACGGCGATCGCAAAATGCGTGCCCTCGTATTCGAGTTCGTTCAGCAGCGCGTCGACGCTGCTTGAGGCAATCTCCCGCTGCTCGCCGTTGACGATCACGCGCATTGCATCACCTCATTGTCGATCTGGCCGCGCTCGACATAGGCCAGCGTCAATTCGGCCAGCGCCGGCGCGATCAGAAAACCATGGCGATAGAGGCCGTTCACCGCGATGCGATTGTTGTCGATGGCGATGCGCGGCAGATTGTCGGGAAATGCCGGGCGCAGGGCCGAGCCGAATTCGACGATGCGCGCTTCGGCGAACGCCGGATGCACCGCATAGGCCGCGCCCAACAGTTCCAGCGCGGAGCGGACGCTGACGCCGGTATCCTCGGCCTCGATCGAGGTCGCACCCAGCATGAACAGATTGTGCTCGCGCGGAATCACATAGAGCGGCCAGCGCGGATGGATCAGGCGCACCGGGCGCGCCAGGAAAACCTCGTCGGTTTCGATCAGGATCAACTCGCCCTTGACGCCGCGCAGCTCCGCTTGCGTGTCGCGCGCGCAAAACCCGCGGCAATCGATCACGACGCCCTCGATATCGGCGGGCGCTACTTCGCTGCTGAATTTGATGGTGCCGCCGGCGGCGATGATCCGCTCGTGCAGCTTCGGCAGCACGCGGCGCGGCTCGACATGGCCTTCGTCGGCGAAAAATAGAGCATCGCGGAAACGGCCCTCCAGCGATGGTTCGAGCTCGGCGAGCCCGCGCGCGTCTAACCGCTGGTGGCCGCTTGTCAGCCGCGCAAACCGTTCGAAATCGTTGCGGTCGCGGGTATGCGTCACCACCAGCGAGCCGTTGAACGGGGTATCCGGCAATTCCCTGCGCCACAGATCGAGTGCGCGGAGCCCAAGCTGGCTGATGATCGGCTCGGATATTTCGCTCTCGCAATGCGGCGCGAGCATGCCGCCGGCCCAGTGGCTGGTGGACAGCATCATGTCGGCATCGCTGCGCTCGTGCAGCGTGACGGCGTGGCCGGCCTGCGCGAACAACAGCGCCTGCCACGCGCCGGCGATCCCCGCGCCGATGATCGAGACGGGGGATTCCCCCCTTGGCAGCTTCGAACTCTGGTACATCCCTGTCCCTTCGCCGGCATGACCCGGATCAGGTTCAAAGGGTCACCGCGGTCTCGCACCTTCAACGGGTCCAAGCTTGCGGTATCTCAGCTCCTCATCGGAGCTCCCCTCGGAACAGGGCTAATGTAGGCCGATGGCAGGGCGTGTCAACGCACCGGACCCGTCATGCCCGGGCTTGTCCCGGGCATCCACGTCCTTGTGTACCGCAGCAAGACGTGGATGGCCGGGCATAGGCGAGCGGAGGCGACGCCGTCCTTCGGACGGCTATGCCGGGCCACGACGATCATTTTGCGGGTACCTGCCGTGCGTTGGCGTCAATGGGGGATTTCGGCGGCGCACTGGCGAGCACCGGCTCGAAATGCCCGATGCGTTCGAGCCGCTGGCGTTTGGCGGTCCCGTAATAGCCGCTGGCGTAATAATGCATGGCGCGGGTGTGGTCGCCGTTTGCGGCGCGGTAGGCACCGGCCAGGTATTTCACGGCATAGGTGAGATTGGTGTTGGGGTCGCGCAGCCCTTGGGCATCGCCGGTGTAGCCGAGCCCGCGCGCGGTCGCGAGCTTGATCTGCATCAGGCCGATGGTGCCGCCGCGTCCGACCAGATGCGGCTGATAACGGCTCTCATGCACGATCACGCGATGCACCAGGGCTTCCGGCACGCCGTTGGCCTGGGCGTGGGTCGCGACCAGCGCGTCATATTCGGCGTGCTGGGCGTGGGCGATCTGCGAAAACGGCAGCGTCGCCATCGCGGCAAGGCAAGCCAACTGGAGCAAACGTTTCATTCGAAATTGGGCCTTCCGGCGGGCTGATGCAGCGATGGAACCCTTGACACACCCCAATTGTCGCAATGGCCGGGCACGGATGTGGCCAAAACCCGGCTTTCTCGGGCTTTTGCCGCCCTCCACCGCGGCCGGATTTACCAAGAATTATGCCCTGGCGTGCTTCGATCGCCCGGAAAACCGAGAAATCGATCCGGCCGCGCCGATGACCCTGTCCGTCGCCCATAGCGCTGAAGAAGCGAGCCCGCTGCGCGGCCTGCTGCCGCTGTGGGTCGGCGTCGGCATCTATGCGTTGTTTCTGCTGGCCGGAAACCGGCTGCTGATCGATCCCGACACGATGTGGCAGATCACCGTCGGCCAGTGGATTCTCGATCATCGCGCGGTACCGGAAACCGACGTCTATTCCTTCACCATGCGCGGCCAGCCCTGGATATCGACGCAGTGGCTGGCGCAGGTCATGTACGCCAAAACCTACGCGCTGTTCGGCTGGAGCGGACCGGTGGTGCTGGCGGCAACCGCGATCGCCGCGACCTTCGCGTTGTTCACGAAATTCCTGAGCCGGCAGCTAAGCGAGAGCACCACGCTGGTGTTCGTGGCCGCCGCCCTGGCGCTGACCGTGCCGCATCTCTTGGCGCGGCCGCATGTGCTGGCGTTCCCGGTCATGGTGCTGTGGGCCGGCGGGTTGATCGCAGCCGCGGATCGCCGCAGCGCGCCGTCGCTCTGGATGCTGCCGCTGATGGCGCTGTGGGCCAATCTGCATGGCGGTTTCGTCCTCGGCTTGATGCTGGTTGCGCCGGTCGCGCTCGACGCGGTCTTGAGCGCTGACGTGAACGCGCGGAAATCGCTGGCGCTGCACTGGATGGCTTTCGCTTTCGCCGCGCTGATCGCCGCCTGCTGCACGCCCTATGGCTGGAATTCGCTGCTGGCGTCGGAAAAGATTCTCGGCCTCGGCGAGGCGCTGCCGCTGATCATGGAATGGCGGCCCGCGAACTTCTCCGGCCTCGGCGCGTTCGAGGTCTGCCTGCTCTTGGGCGTCGGCCTGGCGCTGCTGCGCGGGGTAAAATTGCCGCCGCTGCGGATCGTGCTGCTATTGGGATTTCTCCACATGGCGCTGAGCCAGGAGCGGTCCATCGAAATTCTGGCGCTGCTGGCGCCGCTGGTGCTCGCAAGCCCGCTGGCAAAGCAGATCGGCGGCGCCGAGGTTTTGAACTCCACGCCGGCCAAGCGGGGCGTGTTGTTTGCAAGCGTCGCGTTCCTGCTGGTGGCGGGAACCTTTGTTTATGGGTCAATGCATCACTTCGAGCCGCACACCCGCGGCTCGCCGGTCGCAGCCGTAGCCGAGCTGAAGAAGTTGAATCTCGAACGCGTGTTCAACGATTACGATTTCGGCGGCTACCTGATCGCCAACGGCGTCGCGCCCTTCATCGACGGCCGCACCGAGCTTTATGGCGAGAAGTTCTTTGTCGACCACAACGCCGCCAGCGGCTTGATGAAGCCGGAAAACCTGTTCCGGCTGCTGGAGCAATACAAGATCGAAGCGACGTTGATGCGGACGCAGAGCGCGGGCAGCATACTGCTCGATCACATTGACGGCTGGGAAAATGTCTACACCGACGACATCGCCACCATCCATGTCCGGAAAGCCGGCGCGGTTCATACGGTTGAGCCCGCGGTTGATTCAAAGGCGAAATGAAATTCGTCGAGTAGTTGCCGCAGGACAAATAGCCGCCGTCGTCGGTCGTCGTCGCCGTTGAAATGACTTAATGCTGCCTATAATCGGAGCCGGCGGGACGATGCACGCGTATCCGGCAGCAATCCTGTCCAATCCGCCAAAGCAAAAGAGGGGAGGCCTACCATGGCCAGAATAGATCTCGGCTATTTGCCCCAGGGAAATCCCTGCGCCCAATGCGGCAAGCCGATCGCCACCCCCGAATGGATCGAAAGCGGTCCGCACTGCACCGCCTATCTCTGGCATTGCTGGGCCTGCGACTACCAGTTCGAGGCGGTGGCCTATTTCGAGGATTCGGAATCCGAGTCTGAGGCGCTCGCGGCCTGACCGGTCGAAGCCAGAATTTCCGCAACTAGGCGGCCGACCGCCGGCTCTGCTGGTGGATCGGCAGTTGTATGCGAACGATCAGCCCACGCGGCTGCCGATCGTTGAGCGACAGTTCGCCGCCATGCGCCAGCACGATCGAGCGCGCGATCGAAAGGCCGAGGCCGAAGCCGGCTGCCTCATCCATGTTGCGGGCGTCGTCGCCGCGCACGAACGGTTCCAGCATGATGTCCTTGCGCGCATCGGAAATGCCGGGGCCGTCGTCCTCGACATCGATCGTCAAATGATCCGGCGAGACCGCGAGACGGATCGTCGCCTCCGCACCGAACCTGACCGCGTTTTCCACCAGGTTGGTGATGCTGCGATGCAGGTCGTCGGGCCGCACCGTGGCCATGACGTGCTCCGGGCCGTCATAGGCGACCTTGTGGCCCATATCGGCGAACTGATCGGTGATGAGCTGCAGCGTGCTGGCGACGTCGACCAGCGTCATCGATTCGAGTTTACGGTCGTTGCGCAGGAAGGAAAGCACCTGTTCCAGCATCGATCGCATCTGGTCGAGATCGCGCAGCATGCGGCTGCGGTGCACGTCGTCCTCGATGAATTCGGAGCGCAGCCGCATCCGCGTGATCGGTGTCCTCAGGTCGTGGCTGATCGCGGCCAGCATCTTGGTGCGGTCGTCGATCAGGGTCGAAATGCGCTCGCGCATCCGATTCAGCGCTTTCGCCACCGAGCGGATTTCCTCGGGCCCGCGCTCGGGCAGCGGCGCCGCGGCGCCGTTCAGGCTGAAACTTTCAGCCGCCTTCGCGAATGCCGACAGCGGCGCCGTCAGAACGCGCGCCGCCCACAGCCCGAGCAGGCTGAGGCTGATGACCGCAAACAGCAATGTCACCATCCACGGTCCGCTCCAGAACGGACGTTGCCATTGGTCCGGCAGCAGCGTTGCGGAGATCATCGCGCCGTCCGGCAGCGCGATGCCGACCTTCTGGATGTCGCCTTCGGCCTTAAGCGAAAAGATCCGGTAGCTGCCGCCGAGCCGGCGATGCAGGCTGCGTAAGGAACGGCCATCCGGTTCGCTTGCCGCGGGCGCAGGACCCACCGGCAGGTTCTCGATGTCCAGTTGCGGAAACGCCCGCGCGATGTCGGCGAACAGTGCTGGCCGCCCGGCCTCGGGCGACGCGCCGAGCAGCTGGACCGCGGCGGCGAGTTGGCTGTGTCGGCGGTCGAGCGATGGGTCAACCTGGTCCGGCCGGTGGATCAAAAAGCTCGCGGCGAGGATCACGTGGATCGCGACGATCGAGGCGACCACCAGCGCCGCGATCTGGCCGCTGATGCGCTTCAGGTTGAGAAAACCGAACAGCTTCATGACCGGCCGTCGGTTGGGATCGTGACCTCGGGCGTGAACATGTAACCGCCGGAACGCACCGTCTTGATCATCGTCGAATCCTGCGGATCGGGTTCGATCTTGCGGCGGATGCGGCTGACCAGCACGTCGATGCTGCGCTCGAACGACCCGGCGTTGCGGCCCTGGGTCAGGTCCAGCAGACTGTCGCGCGACAGCACCCGGCCAGGCCGCTCGCAGAAAGTTCGCAGCAGGTCGAATTCGGCGCTGGTCATCGCCACCCGCGCGCCGGCCGGATTGCGCAGTTCGCGCAGCCTGAAGTCGATCCGCCATCCCAGGAAGGTAAGGGCGGTCGCGCCGTTGGCGGCGCTGGCGGAGTGGGCGGCGGCCTGCCGCCGCAGCACCGCGTTGATCCGGGCCAGCAATTCGCGCGGATTGAACGGCTTTGCCAGATAATCGTCGGCGCCCATCTCGAGCCCCAAAATCCGGTCGACGTCCTCGCCGCGCGCGGTGAGCATGATGATCGGCGTTTGCGATTCGGCACGGACCTTGCGGCACAGGCTGAGACCGTCCTCGCCCGGCAGCATGACGTCGAGGATCAGGAGATCGACGCGATGGTCGGTCATGGCGCGCGCCATTTCGCGTCCGTCGCTTGCGGTCGTCACGTTGCAGGCGTTGGTGCGCAGGTATTTTGCGATCAGCGCCCGCGTCTCACGGTCGTCTTCGACGACAAGAATATTCGGCGATGCCATGGCCATCTGGACCCCTTGCCCCTGATTCGGGAGAACCGGCGGAGGATTTTTGTTTCGGAATATTTCTGGCTTCATCCTCGCAACACACCGCAACACGCCGGCAGGGCAATAAAAAGGCCTCGTTAAGATCATTAACTCTAACCTCGGTGTGTCTCACAAGAACCTTCGGAGCCAACATGACCTCGATCTCCGCGACCTCCAGCGCAAGCTACCTTTCGCCTCTCCAGAAACTGCAGGACGAGCTGCAGGCGGAAGTCAACTCCGGCGCGATCAGCTCGTCCGACCAGAGCGCGCTGTCCTCCGCGCTGAACGACATCAACTCCTCGCTGCAAAGCGGCGGTGCGAGCAACCAGGCTGGCGGTTCGAGCTCTTCTCCCGGCGATCTGAAGTCGAAGATCGACGGCCTGATTGCCAACGAAGTGTCGAGCGGCAAGCTGACCAGCGATCAGGCGACCGAGCTGCAGGGCGTCTTCAAGACGGCGTTCGCCGATGGCGCCGGCGGTACGGGGGGAGCCGGCGGCGCCCACCACGGCCATCACGGCGGCCATGGTGGCGCGTCACCCACGGACGCTTCGTCCTCGACTGACACAACGAGCAGCACCAGCACCACCAACGACATCCTGCAGCAGTTTCTGCAGTCGCTGCAGAACTCGCTGTCTTCCTCGTCGCCGGCGACCTACAGCGCAAGCGGCAGCAGCGGCACTGCCGGCGACAGCAGTTCGTCATTCTCCGCACTTCTGATCGACTACCAGACCTGACCTCGAGCCGACGCAGCAGATGGCGGCCACTCAATCGTGGAACGCATGTTCGACACTATCATTCTGATTGCGGGTCCGGCCGAGCGCGGCGTATTGCCGTCCGTGTTGCTTGGGCACAATCCGCTTCTGACGGTCATACCAGTCGGGACCTGCGCCGATCTGGCCGCCCTGGACTCCGATTTGCTTCGGCGGGCCCGGCTCATCGCGTTCGTGACGCCCGAAATCGTGCCGGGGAGTATTCTCACCCGGCTTGGCTACGGCGCCATCAATTTTCATCCTGGCCCGCCCGGCTACCCCGGATGGGCGCCCTCCCATTTTGCGCTTTACGATCAGGCTACGGAATTCGGCGCGACGGTCCACGTCATGGTCGAACAGGTCGATGCAGGTCCGATTGTCGAGGTCGCGCTGTTTCCTGTTCCAGCCGATATCACCGTCCTTGGCCTGGAAGGACTGGCTTATGCTCACCTCGCGCAACTGTTCTGGCGCATGGCGAAATCACTTGCCACGGATGCGGAGCTGCCGCCAACGCGTCCGATCAAATGGGGCAGCAAGAAATATTCCCGTCGCGCCTATCGCGCGATCTGCAACATTGCTCTCGACATTCCGAAGGATGAATTAGACCGGCGCATCAGGGTGTTCGGCGGCAATCATTTCGGAATGACACCGACGATCAATCTGCACGGCGTCGAGTTTCGTGCCGTGTGGCCGGTTCCCGGGCAGACTGCCACCTAGACGCCGACAGCTGGCCGCCTCCAATTGCGATCTGATGGAACCGGCTGGCAGCCGACGCGTTGGTTCCGCCTCATCAACCCAAAGAAGGAGTGTGATGATGACCGACGTCATGGCGAAACCGCACCAGTTGATCGCAAGCGACCGGGTCGAGGGTACCGCGGTGCGAAGACCGAACGGGGAGCGGATCGGCCATATCGAACGGCTGATGATCGACAAGGTCAGCGGCAAGGTGTCCTACGCGGTCCTCAGTTTTGGCGGGTTCCTTGGGATCGGAACCAACCTGCTTCCATTGCCGTGGGCGCGTCTCACCTACAACCCGAGATTTGAGGCCTACGAACTCGACATCGACGACGATGAACTCAGGCGTGCGCCGTCGTTCCGTGCGGACAAGGATTTCGACTGGGGCGATCGTTCGCAGGAGGCGGAGCTGCATCGCTATTACGGAATACCGCCGTATTGGGGCGGCTTCTGATCGCGCGTTGAGAATCGCGCAAGGCTACACGTCGCATACGGCCTGTCGTGCGCGTATGAGGGCGGCGATGTTCCACAGAACTCGCCGATCGTGGGCTGTCGATTGCTAAATCTGTGCGTGTGATTGGAACGGCCGGCGCGGTGGCGTGTTTTCTCCTGACAATAATAACCGGGAGAAAACGACATGTTAGTAAAATATATCACGGCCGGTTTGGCCGCCTCCGCATTGCTTGCGACCGTCGCGTCAGCACAAACCCCGACGACAACCACCGACCGCGCCAACATGGCGCCCGCCGCCGCGTCGGATTCCACGTTCCAGGGTGACTGGCGTGTGTCGAAGGTCGTCGGCCTCAATGTCTATAACGACAACAATGAGAACCTCGGCTCGATCAACGATCTCCTGATGGACAAGGGAGGAAAGATCCAGGCGGCGGTGATCAGCGTCGGCGGCTTCTTGGGCGTCGGCTCCCACCTTGTTGCAGTACCCTATGAGAAGATCAAATTCGTCAACGAGGCGGTGGCCTACACCGGCGCCTCGGGCGGCCCGAATGCCCCGGGCACCCGGCCGCCCGCATCGACGACCACGGGCTCCGCGAACACCGGCGCGGCCCCGGCCACGGCATCGGTTGCCAATCCGTGGTATCCGGATCACGCCGTGTTCAACGCGACCAAGGATGAGCTGAAGGCGATGCCGGAGTTCAAATATTCGACCTGAGGCGAAGTCTGGCTAGAGGAAAAAGCGCGTCCGGCTTTTGCCGGGCGCGCTTTCGTTTTGAAGGGCTTGGCTTTGGGAAGCTTTGCGCCTTTCGGCGCTGATATCCCGATGTTAGGCTCCTCAGTGGCAGGAGCACCTGCCTCCTGCCTAACACCGAACGGGAGGACGATATGACTGAGAGCGTCTACAAAGTCATCGAGCTGATCGGTACCAGTAACGATTCGTGGGAAAAGGCCGCCGCAGCCGCGCTGGACAGGGCCGGAAAGACTCTCCGCGATCTTCGTGTCGCCGAAGTCGTCAAGCTCGATTTGCAACTGGATGCCAAGGGCAAGATCGAAGCCTACCGCGCCAAGCTCAACGTCTCGTTCAAATTCGAGGACTGACGAAGTTTGTCTTACCTCTCCCCGCGAAGAGCGGGGAGAGGAGAAGAAAAAAACTCAATTCGTCTTCACCAGCGGGCAGCCGCCTTTGTCGAGCGGTCGGAATGCTTCGTCGCCGGGCACGGTGGCGATCAGCTTGTAGAGATCCCATTCGCCCTTGGATTCTTCCGGCTTCTTCACCTCGAACAGATACATGTCGTGCACCATGCGGCCGTCGATGCGGATCTTGCCGTTCTTGGCGAAGAAATCGTTGATCGGCGTCGCCCGCATCTGCGCCATCACCTTTGGTGCTTCATCGGTGCCAACAGCTTCAATCGCTTTCAGGTAGTGCATGGTCGCGGAATAGAGCCCGGCCTGGATCATGGTCGGCATATGGCCGACCTTCTCGTTGAAGCGTTTGGAAAAGGCGCGGGTCTCGTCGTTCATGTCCCAGTAGAAGGCGTCGGTGACGATCAGGCCCTGGGTCGCCTTGGCGCCAAGTGCATGCGTGTCGGTGATCTCCTGCAGCAGCGCGATCATCTTCTGGCCGCCCTGGGTGATGCCGAATTCGGAAGCCTGCTTCAGTGCATTGGTGGTGTCGCCGCCGGCGTTGGCGAGCGCCACGACTTTCGCTTTCGAGGCCTGGGCCTGCAGCAAAAAGGACGAAAAGTCCGACGAATTGAGCGGATGGCGGACGTCGCCCAGCACCTTGCCGCCACTCTCCTTGACGACGTTGGCGGCATCGCGTTCGAGCGCCATGCCGAAGGCGTAGTCCGCGGTGACGAAGAACCAGGTGTCCTCGCCGCGCTTGACCATCGCACGTCCTGCGACATTGGAAAGCGCGTAGGTATCGTAGGTCCAGTGCACGGTGTTGGGCGAGCAGGCGACGCCGGTGATATCGGAGCTGCCGCCGCCGGAATTGATGTTGATCTTGTTCTTCTCGCGGGTCAGCGCGGAGACCGGCAGCGCGACCGAGGAGGTCGGCACGTCGAAGATCGCGTCGACCTTCTCGTTGTCATACCAGTTGCGCGCGATGCCGACGCCGATGTCGGGCTTGTTCTGATGGTCGGCGGAGATCACCTCGACCGGCTTGCCCTTCACCTTGCCGCCGTAATCGCCAACCGCCATCTGGACCGCGGCCAGCGAGCCTTTGCCGGTTGCATCGGCA
This sequence comes from Bradyrhizobium sp., assembly GCA_028290165.1. The sequence goes on from JAQGKJ010000287.1 coordinate 10,345, forward strand.
TACAGGCTGGACATGTCGGTAAGCACGCCGATCTTGACGACGTCGTCGGAAATCTGCGCGTTCGCCGCAGTGCCGGACGCCGCGAGCGTAAGGCCGGCCGCGAGGACGGCTGCAAGTGACTTCATGGTTTCTTCTCCCAGGGTTTTTGTTGAGGGCTTCGGTTGAGGCGTGTCTTGTATCCGGGCCGGCAGGCCTCTGCAAAGCCAAAAGCCCGGCGCAAGGACATGAGGGGGATGATCAAAAAGCGGGCAGCGCTTTTTCTTCACCTCTCCCCGCACGAGCGGAGCGAGGGAGCAGGGAAGAGCGCCTCACAGCCCCGGCAGCGCCGTGACGTAGACATTGATCGTGCCTGCGGCTTCCGCGATGACGCGCAGCGTCCTGGAATCGAAGGCGATGTCGGCGAGCCGGAGGCTGGTGATTTCGGCGGCCACCCGCACGCCGTCCTCGTTCTTCTGGAAATCCGAGATCGCGGCGGCGATCTTCTTCTGCGCGTTGGTTGCGAACGGTTTCAGGTCGACGGTGGCCTCGTCGGCCAGCGCCTTTTGCAGATGCGGCATGGCCGCGCGCGCCGCCGCCCCGAGCAGCCCGAAGGCCGCCTCGGATTCGACGGCGAGCTGGACGTCGGTCAGCCGCAGCGTCTGCTGCGCCTGGTCCAGCACCGGCTTGCCCCAGATGTGCACATTGGCTTCGCCGCCAAACCCGAAGAAGCTCTTCTTCTCCCTGGCGTTGACCAGCAGCGAGATCAGCAGCAGGTCGCCGGATGCAGCAACAGTCGCGCGCTTCACGGTGACGTCGACCGAGCCCGAGCCATCTTCGGGAAACGTCCGGCCGGCGAACTGCGCCTCGATGATCTTGTTGATGTCGGTGAACGGCACGTCGATCGGCACGCCAATCGAGACCCCGCCCGGCGTCGGCGGGATGATGCTGATGGTCGCGGGAAACGGGCAATCGGGCTTGGTCTGCACCGCCGTGATGCGGGTCTCGGCCTCGATGCCGAGCGTCAGCGTCACGGCCGCTGCATCGACGCGCGGCTGCGCTGCGATGGCGCGGGTCGGCCGCAGCTCCAGCCAGAGCGCCGGCAGCGCGGAGGTCGCGCCGGTGCCTTGCAGCGGTATCGAGCGGCAGGCCTTGGCCCATTGTATCCGCGCATTTTTCTCGAACGCGGGATCGCTGCGAATCCGCGCCCCCACCGCGTTGATCTGATCGCTGACCGCCTTGTCGATCAGCGGCTTGACCTGCGCCGGGACGTTGACGCGGGCACCTGCCACCGAGAGGTTGGTGTCGCCGAGGTTCACCTGCGCGGCCAAGTTCGGCTCGATGCGCCAGGCCGCGCCAAGCTTGGGCCGCGAGGTGATGATGACGTTGCCCTTGATCTCGGCGTTGGCATTGAGCGACTTGATATTCACGCTGCCGATCTGTTTTGCCACGTTGCCGCCGAGCAGGCCGCCGAGCGCGTCGCCGACCGCGCCGGTCGCCTTCGAGGTCAGCGAGCCAGTGACGTTCAGCTTTCCGGTCAAAGGCGTTGCCAGCGACAGCACAT
>JAQGKJ010000330.1 GCA_028290165.1 Bradyrhizobium sp.
AAACGGGGACACCAAGTGTTAGATTCGATCCACTAGAGGATCGGGAGGTGGCCATCCGCAGTCGGGCACATTAGCGAAGTAGAGCAGCCATTGTTCTACGACGTCCTCTGGCCACCCCGGCAGATCCTTTTGAATATCTTCAATCGAAAACATGCGATCAGCTCTTGCCTCCGGTACGTCGGGCTCCAAACCGGAGCCATGCTGAAAAAAGCGAGGTTGGCACCCGTGAGCGCTCCTTTATCGATGAAAAGGACGATAGCTTTCACGCGGGTCAAGGTCTCAGTTGGCGTTTTGGAATATCCCGCCAAGAAGTGGCATCTCGAGACGACCACCGTTTCTTTTTTGCAGGCGTGGACGATGTCCACGCTTGACGGTCGTCGTGCTTCGGTGGCGAAGGCGAAATCACTGGTGCGTCTAAGGATAGCACAACACGGATTTGTCCCTCGCTGTCGATGACGACCTCCGCTGCGCCAGCTTCCTTGGCGGCGCGGATCGCGGGCAATCTCAGCTTGAGTAACCTTGGCAGGACGACGAGGCATGGAGCGCACCATATGGGATCGTCGTCGAGACCGGCACTGCCCCGCAGCGCTCGTCGAAAAGCGTGACGATCGGCAATTGTTCGGAGCTTTTTTGGATGCCAACGACCATTCGATCCCGGATCTGAAACATCCTTACTGAAATAACGCGGCGTCTTGGATTGGCCAGAGCTGTGAAGCTTTGATCGAGGATTCGGCGACCTTAGGGCAAGAAAACGTGCTGTGGCGAGCTACCCGCCTGCATTTCTGCGGCGCACCACTTTCGAGGAATTTCAACGAATTACGCAGACGCAAAGGTGCTTTTCAAGCAACTTGCGAAATGAAAAATATTATATATCAATGAGTTACGCGCCTTGGTGCGCTCGGAGGGACTCGAACCCCCACGATGTTACTCACTGCCACCTCAAGGCAGCGCGTCTACCAATTCCGCCACGAGCGCTTTGTCAGATCGGTACGGGATTTGCGCCGGACCGGATCAGCGGCGCGGGATGTAACAAATCAGGGATGGGGGGACAAGGGCTGCGAAGTCAGCAGTCCGGCTATCGGCTACCCGGCGATTTCGGCAGCATTTGCTTGACTTCGACCGCGATGCGGTTGCGGTCGACCAGCACCACGCCGCTGGCGATCGGCAGGTTGTTGGCGAGGATCTTGACCTCGTCCGCCTCGGTGGCGTCCAGTTCGATGATGGCGCCGCGGCTCAGCCGCATTACCTGATGGATGGGCATCGTGGTGGTCCCGAGGACCACCATGAGGTCAACGCTGACTTTATCGAGGGTTGGCACTGGGGTGAGCGACCTGAACTGAAGCATGCAAAATTGCGTGGTTAGAGATCACCACGTTATGGTTAGCCAATGGTTAATGACCGCCAAAGCCTTGATTTGACGCCGATCTCGCTGGCCGCCGGCGGCGCGGTGGAATGGCGGATATCGAAGGCGCCGGTGCCCTATCCCGAGGCTGTCGCGGCCATGGAAGCGCGCGTTGCGGCAATTGCGGCGAATCAAGCGCCCGAACTGGTCTGGCTGTTGGAGCATCCCCCGCTCTACACCTCCGGTACCCGTGGCAAGGCGGCCGACCTGCTCGACCCCCGCTTTCCGATGTTTGCGAGCGGACGCGGCGGGCAGCTCACCTATCACGGCCCGGGCCAGCGGGTGGCCTATGTGATGCTCGACCTGAAGCGGCGGCGTCCGGACGTGCGGGCCTATGTGGCGGGTCTCGAGGAGTGGATCATCCGGACGCTCGCCGCCTTCAATGTGCGCGGCGAGCGCCGCGAGGATCGCGTCGGCGTCTGGGTGAGCCGGCCGGACAAGGGTGCGGGCTTCGAAGACAAGATCGCCGCGATCGGCGTGCGGCTGCGGCGCTGGGTCTCGTTCCACGGCATATCCATCAATGTGGAACCCGACCTGACCCACTTCGACGCAATCGTGCCCTGTGGCGTCGCGGACCCCCGCTACGGCGTCACCAGTTTGGTCGATCTCGGCCATCCCCTGACCATGGCCGACGTCGATATCGCGCTCCGGCAAGGATTCGAGCACGTGTTCGGCGCCGTGCAAGCTGCACTGCCGGAACCGACGGTTTGACCCTGGCTGCAGCCGCACCGCGTGGCCGGGAAAAGCCTCACCAATAGATCCCATGCCGGTGAAGCTCGTAAATCACGCGCGCCTCAGTCGAGACGTTCCTGCGCTTGGGTTTCACTTCAGCCGCTCTGTCGGCCTTTGGCGCGGACGCCTTGCCTGATTCGGGCGGTTTCACTGTTTCCGAGGCGGCCGGCTGATCGACGGTCTTTTCCGCGGCCGTCGGCTGCTCGACGGGTTGTTCGCTCGAAGCGAGGCTGAGACTTCTCGATGGCCCGGCCTGGGCCGCGGCGGATACCAGCACCATCGCGGAGATCAGGATGAGTTTTCGCATGCCACCCTCCTCTGTTGATGCCGCTGTCGATAGCCTCTGCCGGTTTCCGGATATCTTCACGGTCGACGAAAAATGGTTTCGTCGGCGCATCAAAACGGTTTCAACCCCGTTCAACTCTCGTTTTCGTGATGATGGCGACCGCGCCTACTTCGCAAGCGTGGGAGCGACACGCATCTTCCACAGGTTCCAGATCCGGTCGAGCACGGCGAAATTGACAGCGTCGGCTTTCGCGCCCTCCCCCGGCGTCAGGTAATTGATCTCGCCACCGAGCGCGACGGCTTGCGACTGCAGGCGGGCGTTGACGTCCGTATAGTAGGCGCGGAAAACGGCCATCTTGACGGCGGGCCCCACGGTCACGTCGCCGTGGCCGCGCATCAGCACCACCGGCTTGTCGCCGAGCACTTGTGCCAGCGATTTGCCGCGCGGGGGATCGCGGACCAGCATGTCGGTCTCGCCAAATTCCTTCCTGATCTCCCATACCGGTACGCCGGCGGCGAGGAACGCGGCGTTATGAAACATCGGCCGCAAAGCCACCTGGCTCACGCCGAAGGGAATGACGCCCGGCGAATGGGTATGGACCACCGCCATCACGTCCGTCCGCGCCTTGTAGATTTCGCTGTGAATGAAGCGCTCCAGGAACAAGGATCGGCCTTTGGCGTCCACGGCATTGCCGTCGAGATCGAACTCCATGATGTCGTCGGCGGTGACCAGCGCTGGCGCCAGCGAGCGCGACATCCAAAAGCGGTTGGGGTTGGCGGGATCGCGCGCGCTGACGTGGCCGAAACCATCGAGCACGCCGAACTCGGCGAGGATCCGGCTGCCGACCACGATATCCTCGATCACAGCGGCATCGGCGCTTGATGCGGGAGCGGCCGGAGTTTGGGCCTGCGTTTGCGCCAAACTGGCCGCCAGCACCAACGCCGCAACCGCTCCGAGGCGCGCGAGCCGATCGCTCGCGCGTGCCTTGATTCGCTGGCCAGAGCTGACAGCCAATTTCATTGTCAACGTCGTCGTCATTGTCGTCTCCACCGCTGAGCTTCTATGGTTGGTTTGCAAGTTATCCGAAGCGCAGCGCACCGCGCTAGCTCCTCGTCAGGAACTGCCCCTGAAGTTACTATCGCGCGCTGCCGAGCGAGGGTATTGTTTGGCGTTGCCGCCCTTGTGCGGCGTTCGCCGACGAAAGCAAAGCGCCATGCCTGAAATCATCGACCTCGGCTCGCTCAAGCTGAAATTTCTGCAAAGCAGGGATGACACCGCGGGCAGCGTCGACGTGTTCGAGATGACCGTGCAGCCGAACGCGCGCATGCCGATACCGCACTACCACGATAGCTGGGACGAGACGATCTATGGGCTTGCGGGCATAATGACCTTCCGACTTGGCCGCAACGATATCGACGTGACCCCAGGCGAAACCGTCTTCATCAAACGCGGCATCGTGCACGGCTTTACCAATCGCACGTCAGCGCCGGCGTCATGTCTTTGCATCCTCACCCCCGGCGTGCTCGGCCCGCAGTATTTCAGGGACGTTGCAGGTCTTTTGGCGGACGGTGCGCCCGACCCGGCACGGATGAAGGAAACCATGCTGCGCTACGGGCTCATACCCGCGCCGCCTTCTTCCTAAGCGGAAAACTCAACACTTCACGCCCCGATCACTGCTGCGTGTTCAGAGGCAGCAAGGGAGGAACCACAAAGCCTTGCGCAGGTTTTCCGTCGGGCTGGGCTCTCGGGGAGCCACTATGAATCTCGATCGTTTGGAAAAATTTACGCCGGAAATGTTGAGCGTCGTTCGTTTCGTCGTTGCGCTTCTTTTCCTGGAGCACGGCAGCGCGAAATTGCTGGGGTTCCCACCGCCGCCGAGTGGCACGCCCGCGCTCATGACCCTGATGTGGCTTCAAGGGGCGATCGAATTGGTCGGCGGCGCGCTATTGGCCATCGGTCTCTTTAGCCGGCCCGTCGCCTTCATTCTGGCGGGCGATATGGCGGTTGCCTACTTCATGGCGCATGCCCCAAAAAGTTTCTTTCCGATGCTCAACGGCGGCGATGGCGCAATCCTCTATTGCTTCTTCTTCCTGCTGTTTTTCGTCGCCGGACCCGGCCGATGGAGCGTCGATAGCGAAGTGCTCGAAGGTTACGCTGGCGACGACCAGCGCGCTCGCGCCGAGCATCACGGCGAGAGAACGGCCCAGGCCGCCGGCCGCCGGTGAGATGAGATAGACTAGCCGCCGCCTTCCCAGATTTTCGGCAGGCAGCACCAGAACCGCTGGCGGCGGCGCGGCTATTTGCGATCTCACGCTTCGTTGAAGAGAAATCAGGAACGCCTTTTCGAGGGGGTCGTTGGGCTTGGTAATCCAGTTGTTCATCTTGATGGAGATTACCAATGCCCAGACTCACCCTTCTCACCGCAGGTTTTCTTGCCGCGATCCTGGCAACTCCAGTGGCGGCGCAAGAGGCAACTCAGGAACCGGGCGCGATGGCCCAGCACTACCCGCAGGTGGATTATCTCACTGGCGGCTATGGGCATCGATTCACGCCGGGACCACGCTACTACTATCGTCATCGCTATTATGGGCCCGGACCCGCTGAATGGGCGGTTGGCCCGGTGGGAGCAGGACTTGCGATTGCGGCGGCGCCCTTCGGCGGCTACGGCCCTTACTCTTACTACGGCTACCGCCCTTACGCTTACTACTACGACGGCCCGGAATACTGAACGCCGAGGCGAGGCGTAAGCCTGCGAGAACGGGCCGCCAGCCCTACGCCGTCGGCAGCACCGAAAACCGCTCTCGTGGGCGCCGCAAGTTCAGTGCGTCGGGTTGCGCGGGCTCTTCCTGGATGGCCTCAACCCGCGCCGATGACGGCCCTCGCCGGCACCGCGCGATCATGTCAGCCACGGCATCCGGCGGCCCCGAAAACAGGGCCTCGACGCTGCCGTCGTGGCGGTTGCGCACCCAGCCCTCGAGCCCGTGCGACCTCGCCCGGTGCTCGACCCAGGCGCGGTAGCCGACGCCCTGCACCTGGCCGCTGATCCTCACTTGGCGGATCGCGCCGCTCATTATTTCCGAAGCCCAAATTTTCCGAGCCCAAGAAATTCCGCGCTGCGCGCCTTGACGTCCACTTCGCGCGTGACGCGCCCGGTCAGCTCGGATGACGCAAGGCCTTTCAGGGTTTTCAGCGACTGGCCATCGCGCAGCGCTTTCAGCGTCTCGTACACCGCTTGCGTTGCCGCAGCGAACGGGGCGTGGCCCTGCAGCGCGATCCGCACCCGCTGGTTGGCAAGATAATCGAGGTCGATCATATCCTCGGGAAAACCACCCATAACGATCGGCAGTTTCGTCGCGGCCGCGATCGCTTCCAATTCGCGGCGGGTTTTGAGTCCGGTGAGGAACAACGCGTCGACGCCGGTGCCTTCATAGGCCACCGCGCGCGCGATCGCGTCATCGAGGCCGGAGATCAACACCGCGCCCGTGCGCGCCATGATGACCAGCGCCGGATCATCCCGCGCGTCCACCGCCGCCTTCATCTTGCCGACGCCCTCTTCCAGCGGAATCAGTTGCGTCGCGCTCTGCTCGAAGGCCTGCGGCAGCAGGGTGTCCTCGATGGTCAGGCCGGCGGCGCCCGCCGTCTCCAGTTCCTCAACCGTGCGGCGGACATTCATCGCATTGCCGTAGCCGTGGTCAGCATCGACCAGCACCGGCAGGGGTGCCGCGCGCGACATCCGGCGCATTTGCTCGGCGAGTTCGGTCAGCGTTATCAGTGCGATATCGGGATCGCCTAACACCGCGAGCGAAGCGACCGATCCCCCGAACATGCCGACCTCGAAACCGAGATCCTGCGCGATGCGGATCGAAATCGCGTCATAGACCGACCCCGGACGAATGCAGCTCGCTCGGGTCAGGATCAAACGCAGGGCATCGCGGCGCTTGCGGAAGGTCATCGGTAACCCCTTAGAGTTTGTCGTGATTGCGAGAAGCGAAGCGACGAAGCAATCCAGAACTGTCGTATCCCGACATGGATTGCTTCGCTACGCTCGCAATGACGGTCTTTCCGTCATGCGGCTCAAGCGAATTCGAGAATCAGCGCATCCACCGCCAGCGTGGCGCCGGCGGTGGCGTGAATTTTCTTAACCGTGCCGTCGCGCTCGGCGCGCAGCACGTTCTGCATCTTCATCGCCTCGACCACCGCCAGCGTCTCGCCGGCTTTCACCTCCTGGCCTTCGGCGACCGCGATCGACACCACGAGCCCCGGCATCGGGCACAGCAGTTTCTTTCCGGTGTCGGCCTTGGCGCCGACCGGCATCAGCCGGGCAGCTGCGGCCTCGGTGTCGGTGAAGACATTGACCGCGACCTCATAGCCCTGATGCGCCAGCCGGAAGCCATTCGGAATGGGGCGCACCTGCATCGCCACCAGATGGCCGTCGATGGTGCCCTGCCAGACCGCTTCACCCGGCGTCCACGGCGAGACCAGATGATGCGGATTGCCGAGCGTGCCGTCGGCGCCGACAAAACGCACCACGATGGCGTCGGTTTCGCGGGCGACATCGAGCGCGATCTCGTTGCGCTCCAGCCACACTGCGCGGCGGCGCTCCCGCTGCACCAGCCGGCCGTTCATCTGGCCGGAAATCTGCCGCTTGCGTTCGCCGAGCACGTGATCGATGGCGGCCGCAACCGCGGCGAGCCGGCGCGCGACTTCGCCTTCGGGCGCGCGAACCGCAAATCCCTTCGGAAACTCTTCGGCGATAAATCCCGTGGAAAGATTGCCCTCGCGCCAGCGCGGATGCAGCATCAGCGCCGACAGGAACGGAATGTTGTGGCGGATGCCGTCGATGTAGAATGAATCGAGCGCGGTCGCCTGCGCCTCGATCGCGGCGGCGCGTGACGGCGCATGCGTCACGAGCTTGGCGATCATCGGATCGTAATAGATCGAGATCTCGCCACCCTCCTGCACGCCGGTGTCGTTGCGCACCGTAATGCCATTCGCAGAGCTTTCGAGCGGCGGGCGGTATTTGACCAGCCGCCCGATCGACGGCAGGAAGTTGCGGAACGGGTCCTCCGCATAGACCCGCGTCTCCACCGCCCATCCGGTCAGCGTGACGTCCTTTTGCTTCAGCGCCAGCTTTTCGCCCGCGGCCACCCGGATCATCTGTTCGACCAGGTCGACGCCGGTGATCAGTTCGGTGACGGGATGCTCGACCTGCAGCCGGGTGTTCATTTCGATGAAGAACACGTCCTTGCCATCGGAGACGAATTCGATGGTGCCGG
>JAQGKJ010000400.1 GCA_028290165.1 Bradyrhizobium sp.
GTTGAGCGGCGACGGCGTCACGGTATGGCCGAGTTCCATGCGCGGCACATCGAGCGATGTCGGCAAAAGATAGTCCGCCAGCGAGGCGTTGAGCAACTGGCCCTGGTCGTCGAAGCAGAGTTTTTCATAGAACGCGTTGCCGATGCCCTGCGCGACGCCGCCGTGAATTTGTCCGGCCAGGATCATCGGGTTGATCACGGTGCCGCAGTCATGCACCACGACATATTTTAGAATCTTCAGGTCGAACGTCCGCGGGTCCATCTCAATGATCATGGCGTGGACGCCGTTCGCCGTCGCCCCCATTTTGGGCCCGAAATACTGGGTCGATTCAAGCCCCGGCTCGGTACCCGGTTCGACCGCCCCGCGCATCGGGTTGGCCTGGTTGGCGAGATCGCCGAGTTTGACGAATTTTTCCGGGATGCCGACGATCGAAACCTTGCCGTCTTCGATCACGAGATCGTCCTCGGAGCATTCGAACAGGTCGCTTGCGAGTTTCAGCGCCTTCTTGCGCACCACTTTCGAGGCTTCGTTGACGGCATTGCCCGCGACCACGGCGCCGCGACTGGCAAAAGTGCCGGCGCCCCAATAGAACTGATCGGTATCGCCGGTGACGACGTCGACATCGCCGACGCCAACGCCGAGTTGATCGGCCGCTATCTGGGCGAACACCGTAAAATGTCCTTGTCCCTGGGTGCCGATCCCCGTGGCGATGCTGACCTTGCCGTTGGATTGCACCTGAACTTTTGCCCCCTCATAGGGGCCGATGCCGGTGCCCTCGACATAGCAGGCGACGCCGATGCCGAGATGGCGGCCTTGAAGCCGTGCCGCGGCCTGCTCATCCCTGAACGTCGTGTAGCCGATCGCATCCAGCGCCATGTCGAGCACCGGCTCGTAATTGCCGCTGTCGTATTCGAGCACTTCGAAATCCTGGTAGATGATCTCGTTGTTGTAAGGGAACGCATCGGGTGGAATCAGGTTGCGCCGCCGGATTTCCGCGAGGTCGATGTTGAGTTCATTCGCGGCGAAATCGAGCAGCCGCTCCATGACGAACACGCCGTGCTGGCGTCCCGCGCCGCGATAGGGCGTGACGATCGGCAAATTGGTGAACACCTGCGTAAACGTACTGTCGTAGGTCGGCACGACATAGGGGCCGAGCAGGGTGCACTGGCTGTTGATCGGCACCGTGAGCCCATACGGGTCGTAGGCGCCGCCGTCGTGCAGGAACACGTCCTTGATGCCGAGGATCCGGCCGTCGCTGGTGAGCGCGATCTCGGCGTCGTGAACCTGTCCGCGCTCGTGGGTGGTGGCGAAGAAATGCTCCAGCCGGTCCTCGATCCATTTGATCGGCCGGTTCAGTCTCATCGATACCCAGGGAAGCAGCACCTCCTCGGGATAAAACATCATGATCTTCGGCCCAAAGCCGCCGCCGACGAACGGCGCGATCACGCGGACCTGCCGCTCGTTGAGCCCGAGCATGCCGGCAAGACCGTTGCGGACGAACACTGGCGCCTGCGTCGTGTCCCAGATCGTCATCTGGTTGGCGCGCATATCCCATTGCGCGACCACACCGCGGGTTTCGATCGGCGATGAAATGCCGTGCTCATACCAGAAGCGGCGTTTTATAATATGATCGGCTTTAGCCGCGGCTGCGGCGTAGTTGCCCTTGGTCTGACGGACGTAGGCCGAAACGTTGGAGCCGACGTCCTCGTGGACCAGCGCCGATCCGGCGCTTAAGCCTTTTTCCAGATCGACCACCGCCGGAAGCTGCTCGAGCTCGACGTCGATATCGTCGAGCGCGTCCTCGGCGATATACCTGCTCTCCGCAATCACGATCACCAGCGGCTCGCCGACATGGCGCACCTTGTCCTTGGCAAGCGGAACCTGCGTTCGCTCGTGGAAGACAATGCCTTCGATCGGAGGAGGCGGCACCAGGATCGGGCCGGGCCGCCAGTAATCGCCGAGGTCGCCGGCGGCATAGGCGGCGACGACGCCGGGTCGCTGCAACGCTTTGGAAAAGTCGATCTTCAGGATTCGCGCGTGCGCCACCTGGCTGCGCAGGAACGCGGCGTGCAGCATGCCCGGCAGTTCGATGTCGTCGATGAACAGCGCCTGGCCGGTGAGAAGCCTGCGGTCCTCGTTGCGCTTGATCGGCTCGCCAAAGGTGCGGGTGGACATATCCGGTCAGCCCCGCATCCGCAGCGCCGCCGCCATGACGGCATCGACGATATTCTGGTAGCCAGTGCAGCGGCACAAATTGCCCGACAGCGCCTCGCGAACCTCGTCTTCGCTGGGCGAGGGGTTTTCGCCGAGGAAAGCGGTCATGGTCATGAGGATGCCGGGCGTGCAGTAGCCGCATTGCAGGCCGTGATGGTCATGCATCGCCTGCTGCAACGGATGATATTCGCCGTCCCTGGCCGCGAGGCCTTCAATCGTCGAGATCTCGTGGTTGTTGGCCTGCACGGCGAGCATCAGGCATGAGCGAATCGGCTCGCCATCGAGCAGGATGGTGCAGGCGCCGCAGACGCCGTGTTCGCAGCCGACATGGGTGCCGGCCAGCGCCAGATCGTGGCGCAGAAAATCGCTCAGCAGCAGGCGCGATTCGACGCGGCGCTGATATTTCTTGCCGTTCACCGATAGCGTGATGTCGTGATCGTCAATGTCCATCATGCGCCCGCTGGTATGCGGTCTGCAGCGCGCGCTCGGCGAGAACGCCCACGATATGGCGCTGATAGTCCGCGGTAGCGTGAACGCTTCCGCCGGGATCGATCATTTTCTGCACCGACGCGGCGACATCGCCGATGGCCGCTTCGGTCGGCTGGTGTCCGACAAGAGTACCGCCCGCCGAACTGGCATCAACTGGGGTTTCGCCAACGCCACAAAACGCCAGCCGGACATCGGCGCATTGGTCGCCGGCGCCAAGCGTCACCATCGCCGCCACGCCGGCAATGGCAAAATCGCCGCGTCGTCGCGCGATCTCCATGAAGCAGGAGCCGGTGCGTGGCTTTGCCTGCGGCAGCTCGATCTCAACCAGCATTTCATCGGGCGCAAGATCGGTCGTGAGCGCGCCCGCAAAAAAGTCCGCCGCCTCGATCCATCGCTCTTGTTTGGCGGCCTGCACGCGGAACCGGGCGCGCAGCGCCAGCGCGATCGCGGGAAGTTCGGACGCCGGATCGGCATGCGAAAGGTTGCCGCCGATGGTGCCGCGGTTTCGGATCTGCGGGTGCGCGATATGCGGCAGCGCTTCGCCGATCAGGGGGAAAGCGCGCGCGAAGGCCGCGTCGCGCTGCAGCGTCCGGTAGCGCGTCAGAGCTCCAAGGCGTGCCGTATCGCCGGAGGGGTGAATGCCGGCGAGACCTTCGATCCCGTTGATGTCGATGAGGATTGCCGGCCGGGCCAGGCGAAAATTCATGGTCGGCAGCAGGCTCTGTCCGCCGGCCAGGAATTTCGCCTCATCGCCATGCTCGGCCTTGAGCGCAAGCGCGTGCTGCAGCGAGGTGGCGGCGATATATTTGAAGGGAGCAGGCTTCATGGCGCTCGCGTGCGGGCAAACAAAACGCGCCGCCCGCTTGACCAGCGCGACGCCGCGCTCAAAGTATGAGGCGGCCCCTCGCGCAAGTCAAAAAATCGAAGCGTTTTTCGGCCATCTGAAAATCCGATGGGGGCATGTTTGGCCCCGATGGTGATCTTGCCCATTAATATCTCCGCATTGCGTAAACATTGAGCGCGCCAATTGCATCGGCGTTTGCCACTATTTGCCCATGGCGCTGCAAATGCCGAAGTCATTGAAGCCAGATAATCCGGGCGTTACGCTGCGACCGGACGAACGCGAACCGTTCGCCGCTCGAAGCGAGCAGGTAGGCATGAACAAGTCCGCGGATGCCATGGTTGAATCTGTCGCTTCGCCGCAGCGCCTGGCGGTCGACGTGCGCAATGTTTCGCTGACGTTCGAGACCGCCGACGGCAAGGTCGATGCGCTGTCGGATGTCAGCCTGCAGGTCGCCGAGGGCGAATTCGTTTCCTTCATCGGCCCCTCCGGCTGTGGCAAAACCACGACGCTGCGGGTGATCGCCGATCTCCAGCAGCCTACGACGGGCACGCTTCTCGTCAACGGCGTAAGCGCGGAACAGGCGCGGCTGGAGCGACGATACGGCTACGTGTTCCAGGCGCCTGCTTTGTTCCCGTGGCGCACGATCGAGAAGAATTTGAAACTGCCGCTGGAGATCATGGGTTTTTCCGATAGCGAGCAGCAGCAGCGCGCGGCGCGTTATCTGGCTCTGGTCAATCTCACCGGCTTCGAGCGCAAATTTCCCTGGCAATTGTCGGGAGGGATGCAGCAGCGGGTGTCAATCGCGCGCGCGCTGTCGTTCGATCCGGCGCTGTTGCTGATGGACGAGCCGTTCGGTGCGCTCGACGAGATCGTCCGCGATCATCTCAACGAGCAGTTGCTGCAATTGTGGGACAAGACCGGCAAGACCGTGCTGTTC
>JAQGKJ010000416.1 GCA_028290165.1 Bradyrhizobium sp.
CATCCGGGTGATGTGAATATGATGAAGCGGCAGACCCTTTTTCCTGGCCGTCTGCATGCGCTCGGCGACCCAGCCTTTGAGTTCCTTGATCGACTCGCAGCCGACGGCAAGCTTGATGAGGTGAAGCGTCATGAAAAGACGTTAACGACCAGCAATGGCTTTTGGAAGGGATCAATCGTTCGACGCTGCCGGAGCGGGCTCTGCAGGAGCAGACGCAGCCGGCGTGATCTGGACCGGCGCGGCGGCCGGGCGCGATGGTTTCGCGGCCGCCTGCTTTTTCGCCGGCACGGACGCCGTCGCCGGGGTCGGACGCGCTGACGGCATTGGTGCATTCGACGCCGCGGCACGCGGCGCAGGCGCCGTGCCGGGCTCCGGCGTCATGATGCTGACAGGCGGGGTCGAGGCTGCGGTGGGGAACTCGGCATTGGTGGGTTTGCCCGTGGGCATGGTTGGCGCGAGCACCGCAACCGGTGCCGCCGCCGTGGTCGCGGGTGCGTTCCACGACGGCGCGTAACGCGTGATCACGCCGTCATATACCCGATCGCCCATATTGACCGAGATCTGGCGACGATCCGTCAGAGACCGGAAAGCTGCGCAGTCCGACGGCGTGCAATGGTCGCGCACCGCGAGCACGTAAGCCATCAGGCCATAGCGGTCGCGCTCGATCGAGCGGCGCACCATCTGCATTTCGGGTGTCATGCTCTTGCTGGCGGTGGCGACATCGCCGAGTGCCGTCAGCCGCGTGATCTGCGAGGCCGCGTAGGACAGCGCCGCGGCGGCGGACTCGGGGGAACCAAACAATGTTTTTTCGCACGCCATCAGCACGGTCTCCCCCGCCATGTCGTCGATACACGACAGTGCCGGCAACGCAGCGATCGTCGGCTGGGAGGATTGGGTCTCGGCGGACGCCATCCGCCCGTCCGGACCGAACCCGCGAATGGTGGCGGCAACGGCGATGCCGACCGCCAACAGCGTGATGACCGTCAACGCGCCGTTGGCAACCGATTTTTCCGCGCGCACCAGCGTGAACAGAACGATTACCCCGAAGAATCCCGCCGCGGCCAATGTCAGCCACATCGGAAAGGTCGGCGAACGCCAAAGTTGGTCGAGCGCGCTAGCCCAGGCCCAGTTCATGCGCGATGTTCCTCAACGCAGCATAAAACGCATTCACGAAGCGAATGCCGTTCTTCGCACTCGGCTTCTCGCAGAATGGATCTGCGAACGGGGCGTTTTGACGGCGGGCGAAACGGAATCCGCTTCACCCGGCTATGCGCGATCGTTCAGGACGCGCGATTTTTCAGGAAATGTCGAGCTGACTTTCCTTGGCCACCCGTTCGAAAGCCTCAGTCGAGCTTTTGATCCGATACTGGCAGTCGTCGCCATCGGTCGGAAGCAGACGGATCACCTCGTAGGTGCCACTGGCGGCCGGACGGGCGACATTGCTGGCAGTGAAATAGACGGTC
Source organism: Bradyrhizobium sp. (assembly GCA_028290165.1). The sequence goes on from JAQGKJ010000416.1 coordinate 1,464, forward strand.
TCTCCAACGGTGAATTTGTGCTTCAACGCCCTCTCCATCACGCAAAATGGTCGGCTGTGCCCACGGTCCCGCTGCAGCGGCCGACTGAAAACCCGGCGGGTATATAGCACGGCGCCAGCGGCGTTGGCCAGTTACATCCGGACATGGCAAATACGCAAATTTTGCAGGTTTTTCAGGGCGATAAACAGATTTCGCGGGTTCCCGGTGTATCTGTCCGGCCAACATCGGGAACCGTCGCGTCCCGGACTTAGGCGCCATGCGGCAGCTTGCCGTCCGGGCTGGCGTGATCGACCGCCAAGGGAACCTGCTGCGCCAACACTTGGGACAACTGATCGACCGGGATGTTGAAGCGCGCCGCCAGTTGCCTGACGGTATCGCTGCCCAAGACCTGCTGCAACTGCTCGGCCGTGATCGGCAGATTCTGGCCGTTGCCGATCCAGGATTTGACCTGATCGCCGAGGCCCGCCTGCTGCAGCTTGGCGACAATCGCGTTTAGGCCGCCCTGGGTGCCATTGCCGAGCACCTCGCTCAGCACGACCGGGACCACCGCTGCCTCAAGCTGGCCGAGTGCGCCTTTGAACGCGGGTGAATTTTCCAATGAATCGAGAATTCCCATGGCCGACTCCTTTTCGCTGAATGCGCAACGCCGGTTCCAAGTTCAGACCGCTTTCGCAAGGCGTCGTCAAGCCGCGATTGCGAGCACCGTTCCGATTTCGCAAGCTCACACCGTCTCGAACTTCTCGATCACGAGGGTTTCGGCAAGGGCCGCGCGCGTCCATTCCTGAAAGGCCGGCAACGCCATCATCGTGTCCATATAGGCCTTAACCTCCGGCCCGACCGCAATCGCATAGGTGCGGAAGCGATGCACCACCGGCGCGAACATCGCGTCCGCGCCGCCAAATGCTCCAAACAGGAACGGCCCCGACTTGCCGTAGCGCTCGCGGCAATCGGTCCAAATCTGCTGAACGCGCGCGATGTCGGCGCGCGCATCCGCCGTTAGCGCGATCGCGCCGACCGGCCGATGCAGGTTCATGCCGCATTCGTTGCGCAACGCCGCAAAGCCGGAATGCATCTCCGCCGAAATCGAACGCGCATGCGCCCGGCGGGCGCGGTCCTCCGGCCACAATCGCGCCTCGGGAAATTTTTCGGCGGCGTATTCGATGATGGAAAGCGAATCCCAGATCGTGACGTCGCCGTCGATCAGCGCCGGCACCTTGCCCGAATGCGTGAAACTCAGGATCCGCTTCTTGTCGGCCTCCCCGGTATAGAGCGGGATGAACACTTCGTCGAAAATGATGTTGCTGGCGCGCAGCGCCAGCCACGGCCGCATCGACCACGACGAATAATTTTTGTTGCCGATCACAAGCTTCAAAGCCATCGCGAACAATTCCCTTGTCAGTTCGCCATCTTGCCACAACCCAGCCAAAACCTTCAACCGGCGCCAGCACGATCCTGCCGGTTGCCGCGACTGATCCTGCATGGCAGCATTCGCATCGCCGGGGGATGCAGCATGGGTGGATATTGGATCGATATTCTAGCGGTCGGCTTCTTCATTCTCGAATGGACGGTCTATGCGGTTACGCTGGAGCATAGCGCGTATGGACGCGACAGCCTGTCCGCCCGCATGCATGCCTATCGCGAGGTCTGGATCCGCCGCATGCTCGACCGGCAGACCCGCATGGTCGACATGCAGATCATGGCGTCGCTGCAGAACGGCACGGCGTTCTTTGCCTCCACCAGCCTGCTCGCGATCGGCGGCGCGCTGGCATTGCTGCGATCGACCAGTGATGCCATGGCCGTGCTGGGGGGATTGCCGGTCGATCTCAGGCCCTCGGCCGCGGTGTGGGAAGTCAAATGTGTCGGCCTGGTGCTGATTTTCGTCTACGCGTTCTTCAAGTTCGCCTGGGCCTACCGGTTGTTCAATTACGTCGCCATCCTGCTCGGCGCGATGCCGCCGGCCGATCAGCGCGATACGCCCGACGCAGAAGCCCATGTGATCCGGACGACAAGGTTGTTCCAAGCCGCAGGCCGGCATTTCAATCGCGGCCAGCGCGCGTTCTTCTTTGCGCTGGGCTATCTCGGCTGGTTCGTCAGCCCCTGGATCTTGTTCGTCACCACCGCATTGGTCGTGATCGTCACTTGGCGCCGGCAGTTCGCCTCGAATGCCTGGCGCGCGATGGGGAGCTAGGACGCGAAATCCTGCGGCGTAAAGCTCAGGTCGAGGACCCTCCATTCACCATAGCGGTCCGCAGGCAACATCGCGTAGGGCTGGCAGGCCTGAAGCGCGCTGATGGCGCTTTGCATCAGGGCCGGTCCCTTGGGCGACGCGCTGGCTTCGATCAGAAGCGGCTCGTCTGCGAGCTTGCCGTCGCGCGTCATCAGCACCCGCAGCGTGATCCTGAGCTTCTCGGAGGGAGCGATCGATGCCGGCAGTTTCGAGCATGTCTTGAGATGACGGCGAAATTCGCTAACGAGATTTGTGTCGATGTCGGCGGTCTTTGACGCCGGGGCGTCGAAGTCGTCGCCGGATTTTTCCTTGGGCGGCGCGACGGGCAGCGGCGGAGGCAGGCCCAGCATCACGCGATACTTGATGGAGAGATCGGGCTGTGGAGGGGCGAAGCCGGGTTCCGGGGGTGTCGCCGCGGGCGGCGGCTGCGGTGGCGGCGGCTGAACGGCAGCCTGTTGCTTGACAGGACGCGGCGGCGTCGCCTGCTTTTGCGGCGGCGTCTGCGCCGCCTGCTTCTGTGGCGGCTCTGCGGCCTCCTGAGCGCCGGCCGGCGCCGGCGGGGTTGCGGCTGCGGGTTTCGAGGAAAGGTCGAAGGCGTCGGAAGGCTGCGCGTCGGGCGGCGGCTCTTCCTTCCTGGGCGGCGGGGCCTCGGCCGGCGGGACAAGATCGACTGTGATCGGTTCGGTCGTGGTCGAACCGAACAGATGCACCTCGGAAAAGAGGAGCATCAGCATCAAAACCGACAGGTGAGCAATCACAGATGCCGTGATGCCGGTGCGTATGATCTCCCGTGGTTTCATCGCAATGGACCAACGTGTCGAATACGCGCTTGCCGCCAGCATAGCGGCCAATGGGCGGGCCTCAATCCCATTTTGGCGCGAAACCGAAATCGGTGAGCCGGCCCTTGGCGCTTGCCATCTGGGAGATCGCCTGCATCTCCTCGTCGGACAGCGCGAAGTCGAAGATGTCGATATTTTCCGACAACCGCTCGATCCTCGAGGTCCGCGGGATCGCGGCAACATTCTGCTGCACCAGCCAGCGCAGGCTGACTTGGGCGGCGGTCTTGCCGTGGGCCTGCCCGATCCGCGCCAGCGTCGCGTCGTTTTTGACGCGGCCCTTCGCGACCGGACTATAGGCGACCAACGCCATGCCGTGCCGCGCACAGGCTTCCCTGACCTTGGTCTGGTCGAGATAGGGATGATACTCGACCTGGTCGCACGCAAGTGGCTCGGCGCAGGCTGCAACCGCCTCCTCGATCAACGCCACGGTAAAGTTCGAGACGCCGATATGCCTGGTCATGCCGAGCTGTTTGGCATGCGCCAGCGCGCCCAGCGTTTCCGATAGCGGCACGTGCGGATTTGGCCAGTGCAGCAGCAGCAGATCGACTTCCGAGAGCCGCAGCCTGGTGAGGCTCTCCTTGGTGGATCGCTCGAGATCGTTCGGCGCGAAATGGTTGGTCCAGACTTTTGTGGTCACGAACAGCTCGTCGCGCCGGACCCTGGAGGCGCGCAGGCCGTCGCCGACCTCACGTTCATTCTCATAGACCTGCGCGGTGTCGACGTGGCGATAGCCGAGCCGCATGGCCTGCTCCACCAGCCGCGCGCAGGTCCGCCCCCGCAGCTCCCAGGTGCCGAGCCCGATCGCGGGAATTTTGGCGCCATTGGCCTCGACGAATTGCATTGGCGGGTACTCTGACGAACCGAGCCCCATTATGTCCCCTAGGGGTCGCGCTGCCAACCGAGGGCTGCCCGGGTTCCGGGCTCAAATTGCAGCCGCGCCGGGCGCGAGCGCGGCAAACACCGTCTCGGGCGCGTGCGCAATCACGGCGAGCAGCGCCCGCGCCGGTCCGCGCGGCATGCGTTTGCCTTGCTCCCAGTTTCGGATGGTCTCGACCGGCACGCCCAGCCGCGCGGCAAATTCCTGCTGCGTCAGGCGCGCGCGGCGGCGAAGATCGCGCACCACCGGAGGCGTCACCATTTGCGACCCGGCGGAAGTCGTCGCCGACGCGGCAAGAGGCATTACCGGGGCGAGCGGAAACTCCTGCCCGTCCCGCAGTTCGACGATCCGTCCGTCCGCTTTCAGCCGCAAGCGCTGCATGGCCCTGCTCACTTTTAGTGCGCGATCCGGGCGCAAACCCGGACTCCACTTTTGCTGATCGCGCGCGGGAAGTGTCGGCGATGCGCGTTAAGGTTTGATTAACGATAACGGCTCTGGGTGCACCGAGCTATTTCAGGCCGAACCACAGTGTCGCGATACCGAGAAACGAAAAGAAACCGACCACGTCGGTGATCGTGGTGACGAAAGTGCCTGACGCCACCGCCGGATCGGCGCGCACCCGTTCCAGCACCATTGGGATCAATATGCCGCCAAGCGCGCCGGCCACCAGATTGCAGATGATCGCGAGCCCGATCACGACGCCGAGCGCCGGGATCCTGAACCAGGCCACCGCCGCGACGCCAGTGATGATCGCGAAAGCAAGCCCGTTGACGAGGCCGACCAGGCCTTCGCGCATCACCACGCGAAACGCATTGTTGGAGCCGAGCTCGCGGGTCGCCAGGGCGCGCACCGCGACCGTCATGGTTTGCGTGGCGGCATTGCCGCCCTGACTGGCGACAATCGGTGCCAGCACCGCCAGCGCCACCATTTTTTCCAGTTGGCCCTCGAACAGCCCGAGCACCGAGGACGCCAGGAAGGCGGTGGCAAGGTTGACCAATAGCCAGTTGAAGCGACCCTTGGCGACGGTCCAGACGCTGTCGGATAATTCTTCATGGCTGGTCACGCCGCCCAGCGCCTTTAAGTCCTCGTCGGCCTCTTCCTCGATCACGTCGACCACGTCGTCGATGGTGATGACGCCGACCAGCCGGTTTTCAGTGTCGACGACGGGCGCCGCGACCAGATTGTATTTTCCGAACAACCGTGCCACCTCCTCCTGATCGTCCAGCACCGAGACGCGGCGGCGGTCTTCATCGATCAGATCGGTCAGCGGTACCTGCCGGCGCGCCCGCAACAGCGCATCCAGCGGCACCGCGCCCTGCCAGTGCTGCGCACGATCCACCGCGTAGATTTCGTAAAACCGGTCCGGCAGATCCGGCGTGTCGCGCATGTAGTCGATCGCCTGGCCCGCGGTCCAGTCCGGCGGCACCGTGATGAATTCGGTCTGCATCCGCCGTCCGGCGGAGTTTTCCGGGTATTCCAGGCTGCGCTCGAGCACGTCGCGCTCGGATGCCGGCAGCTTTTCGAGGATTTCGTCCTTGTCTGCCTCGTCCAATCCCTCGAGCAATTCGACGGCGTCGTCGGATTCCAGTTCGCGAACACCGTCTGCGACCGTCTTGGGTTCGAGTTCTTCGAGGATTTCCTCGCGGACGGCATCGTCGACTTCGTTCAGGGCCGAGAAGTCAAAATCCGTACCCGTCAATTCCACCAGGCTGACGCGGTCGTCCGGTTCGAGCGCCGCGATCAGATCGCCGAGGTCGGCCTCGTGGAGTTCCGCGACCACCACACGCAGAAACGGCGTTTCCGCGGCATCAATCGCGCGTGAAATCTCTTCCACGAATTGATGACGAATTTCGCCATCTTGGTCGCGCATCGGGAAGCGGTCGAGGACCGAGGCGTCGGCGGGTTGGGCAACGTCCACATCTTTGGCCATGCCACGCGCTCCGCCGGTTTGACAGAATTGCTCAACTCGTCTGAGTTGTCGCATCACGCATTACCCAATGGACAACACCGAGCGCAATGACAAAGATGCGGTGGCAGAAACGGGCTCGGAAGTTCATGAACGTGTTGGGGGCTGCCCTCGTCGTCTTGCTGGCGTGGACCGTGGCGGCCGAGGCGGCGGATTGTCCGCGCAAGGGGACGCTCGGCACCTCGCGCATCCTGCACGTCGATGCCGCCACCACGCCGCGGGTGGGGCGGAAGCAGTATCCGCAGACGCTGCCGCTTGCCGATCACGAGGTCGTCCTGACGTTCGATGACGGCCCGTGGCCTCCCACCACCCCGAAGGTGCTGGCGGCGCTGGCGCAAGAATGCGTGCGCGCGACGTTCTTCCTGATCGGCAAGCCGGCCTCGGAACACCCGGACGTGGTGCGCAGGATCGCGGCCGAGGGCCACACGATCGGGCATCACACCTGGCTGCACCGTAGCCTGATGCAGATCCCGCCCGGCGAGACGTCAGAGGAAATCAACCGCGGTATTGCCGCCGACGAAATGGCGCTTCACGGGGTCGCGACCACGGTCCCGAGCACGCCGTTCTTTCGTTTTCCGGGCTTTGAAACGACGCCGGCGACCCTGAACTCGCTGCAATCGCGCGGCATCGTCGTGTTCGGCGCCGATCTTTGGGCCGGCGACTGGAATGCGATGTCGCCGAAGCAGGAATTGAAGCTGGTCATCGATCGGCTCAAGACCGCCCGCAAGGGCATCATCCTGTTCCACGATCCCAAGGCGCAAACCGCGGCCATGTTGCCGGCTTTTCTGCGGTATCTCAGGGATAATGGCTATCGCGTGGTCCATCTGGTGCCGACCGGACGCGGCGTCGACTTTGACGGCGTCCCCTGATCCTGAAATCATTTGCGAAAGTCGAACATTGAGGCCGCGTTCATCTACCCCTATGTAATAATCAGCTGCGAAAACGGGAATGCTGACGGTGTTCATGATCGGTAATGGGTTGGCTGGCGTTCGGGCACCGCAATCGGCCGCCCTGTTCCTTCTGCTGCTGTCGGCGTGCCTCACCGCGCAAACCGCTTCGGCGGCCGATTGTCCGGGTCATCCCGACGCGATCGGCACCTCGCGTACCCTGGTGGTCGACCCGCGGGAGCATCCCCGGATCGGCACCATGCAATATCCGGAAACGCTGCCGCTGGAAGACCATGAGGTGGTGCTGACCTTCGATGACGGGCCGGTGCCGCGCAACAGCAATCAGATTCTTGATATTCTCGCGGTCCAATGCGTGAAGGCGACCTTCTTCACCATCGGCCGCCAGGCCCTGGCTTCTCCGGAAGGCGTGCGCAAGCTGCGCGATGCCGGCCACAGCATCGGCACCCACAGCCAGGATCATCCGCTGAACATGAACCGGATGTCGATCGAGCGCGCCAAGCAGGAAATCGACGACGGCATCGCATCGGTCAAGACGGCGCTTCGCGATGACACGGCGCTTGCCCCGTTCTTCCGTATCCCGGGGCTCGCACGCGCCGAAGGCGTCGAGGACTATCTGGCCTCGCAGGGCATCCAGGTCTGGAGCGCGGATTTTCTGGCTGACGACTGGCGGCATATTTCATCGTCGCGGGTCTACGAGCTTGCCATCAAGCGCCTCGAGGACGAGGGCAAAGGCATCCTGCTGCTGCACGACATCCAGCCGCGAACCGTGGCGGCATTGCCGGGGATCCTGCATGAGCTGAAGTCGCGCGGCTATCGCATCGTCCATGTGGTGCCGGCGACGCCGGAGCGGCCGGCGACGCCGACCGAGCCGGTGCAATGGCAGCTGCATCCGCCCTCGGAAACTGTGGCGATCTCGCGCTGGCCGAAAATCCCGAATTTTGTATTCGCCGACGCCGGCACACTCCCCGCCCCGGCGCTGTCGGATCTGGACTGGCCTAACGGACGGTCGATGACGCTTGCCGAGGCGGACCGCGGCGGCCGTCCTGGGCGCGGCGTTCCGCTGCCGCGGGAGGCGCTGTGGCCCCGGCAATCGCCACCGTCGCTCGAAAGCGCCGCCGTTGCCCTGCCGGTGCCGGCGCCAAGCATTTTCGAAATCCAGGAAGGCCTGCGCGCGGCCATGCAGGCCGCGCCGCCCTCTCGTCGCGCGGAACTGGCGGTTCCGGCGCATGACGAGGCGGCTTCGAAGGACGCCCATCATTCCCGTCGAACGATCCGCGGCGAGTCCCATTCGGGACACACCCGGCAGACCGCCAGTCGCGGAAGCGGGCATGCGGCGCACGCGGCCCGCAAAGGCACGCTGAAGCATCTGGTGCAGGTCAGGAAAAGAAGCGTGTGACGTTTAATTCGTGACGATCTTTGAGACGCAGAGCAGCACGATCATCGCGAGAAACAACAGATCGATGCACGAATTGATTTCGCCGGCACGGCGGAGGGTGCCGACATCGCTGACGATCTGTTTGCGCGACGACGATGCGGCGGGACCCTCCCCGGCCAGGCCCGCAAGGCGCCGCGACTCCAGTTCGAGCCGCTCGATGCGCTGGAAGAAGAAAAACGAACGCAGCGCCGACGCAGCGCGCATCGCGGCATAGACCAGCACGAGAATGGCGAGGATCGCGCGCTGCTCGTATTTCTCAATGAAATTCAGGCTGTAATAGACCAGCGCCAGAAAAACGAAATTGGAGACAAACCGATAGGCGTGGCTCAGGAATTTCATGCGTGTGTTCCGATCGCGATCGTCAGCCAGGTGTTCGTGAACGTTATTTGCGGGTTGCGGCTGAAGGCCGGTATCGCCGGCCTCAACCCCGCCCCTCTTCGACCTACGCCAATGGTGTTACAGCAAGGCTACGGATGCGGCGCTGCGCACCGTTCGAGCAAGTTGGGGTTTAGAATCGGTGCGCGCGGACCGTGACGCGGTCACCGCCACATTGCAGGATTTTTTGGTGCGCTCGGAGGATGTCGATTCTCCGGGAAATTGCAAGATGTTCTACCGAAGGTGCGGGAAAAAGGGCCCTTGAACGAAAAACAATAATTTGCGCGGCGCCCTCACCTTCGGGCCAACTTGATGTTTGCTGACATACTCGCCCTGAAAAAGATCAGTGCAACTGCCGCAAAGGACGCGACGAGCACCGCGCCGGAAAATGCGTAGATCGTGGGCGAGGCACCGGAATTCATGGCACCAAACATGTACAGCGGAAGCGTGTTCTGGCGACCGACCAGGTAGTAGGCCCGAGCGTATTCGTTCAGTGAAAGCAGAAATGCAAAGATGAAGCTGGAGACGAGGCTGCCGCGGATCAGCGGCAGGGTCACGTCGACGAAGGCGCGCACCGGACCGGCGCCGAGATCGCGCGCAGCCGCGATGGTGCTCGGCCTTACCGCCGACAAGCCAATGAGCGACACCATGATTGCAAAAGGCAGAGTCCAGAGAAGATGCCCGAGCGTTACGGTGACCCAGGACGGGCTGACGCGGACAAGTCTCAGAACTATCGATAGTCCCAGGCCTTCTATGGTGCCGGGCACAAGCATTGTCGACAGAATGAGAAGGAGGAAAATGCTGCGCATGCGCGTCATTGCGCGATAGGCGAGAGCAGCTGCGAGCCCGATCGGCGTTGCCAGCGCCGCAGCTGCAAGCGCGACAACAGCGCTTTCCTCGAGCGCGCTGAACAGCCGGTGATCGTCGAGAAGAGCGACGTACCAGGTCAGGCTGAAACGGGTTGGCGCGACAAGTCCGAGTTGTTCGCCCGGGTTCAATGATGCGAGCAACAAATAAAGCACAGGAGCGTACATTATCATCAGACACAGCACCGTGATGATCGAGAACAGCGGCCGCCCGCCGTTTGTTCGGTCGCCGACGATCGGAAGGAGGGTCATACGCTGCGATCCACGAATAGCCGCGAAAGCTCGAGCGCGCGATCTGCGACGATGATGACGACAATCAAGGGAATAGCAACAACGGTCGCGATCGCGAACGCGAGGGGGAAGTTCACGACCCGCATCACGTCATTGATCATGATGGCAATGGAAGATGCGCCGGCGCCGCCGAGCAGCTGGATCTCCATTGACGTGCCGATGGCGACGACGAATACGAACAGAAAGCCTGCAAGCACTCCCGGCATGATGAGGGGCAGGACAATGCTCGAGAACATGGTCCAGAAGCCGGCACCGAGGTCCTGGCTGGCGTGAATGACCGAGCTTTCGATCCGTGCGAATGCAAGCACGATTGGAATTATCGCCAGCGGAAGGTGGGCCGCCACCATGCCGAGCACCACCGCGAAATCAGAGAACAACAGCCACTCGACGGGCGTATGCACGACTCCGAGGCTTATCAGAACGTTGTTGATGATGCCCTCTCGGCCAAGCACGAGGCGCCAGGCAAACGCACGAACCAGGCCATTGGTAAAGAACGGAATGGTGAACAGCGCGACCAGCAGTGTTGCGCGCCGGGGGCCGCTCAAGAGACCGATGACTGTCGCGGCCGGAACAGCAAGGAGCGTCGACGCCGTCGCTGTCAATGCGGCCAGGCCGGCTGTTTGGAAAAGGACGGCCGCTCGCCCGCTCTTCAGGAGCGCGGCATAGGATGCAAGAGACCAAACGGGCTTGATCCAGTAGGTATCGGGATCGAAGCTCCATAAACTCCATATCGCGACCAGCACGAGCGGAACAAAGCCGATTCCTATGAAGACCACCAATGACGGCAGCGCGAGAAAAAACGCCGCTCGCCACCGGCGACCGGCCACTTTGTCGGGCATTACGCGTTCCTCAGCCTGTGCCACCATTCTTCATAAAGCTGGAAGTTGGCCGGCCGAGTGTTCTGCCAATAGACCTTGTCCGCAAACTTCGCCTTTACATGCTCGCTCAATTCCGTGACGGCGGCTGGATCGAACTCGCGCGGATGGGCCGTCGCATACGCCACATTGTTGTCGGTCGGCACGGCATAGCCACGTAACGTGCCGAGCTTGCACCCGTAGAACCCGGAGAGAAAGGCGTTGGCAAGCTGGTGGGCCGTCTTCGAGAGTGTGCGGTCGACCGCACCCTTGAGCAGGATCGTATTGTTGCACCACGCCTCGTAGCCTTCCTTTGGCGCCGCGTAGTAGCAATCGAGCCCCCGCCTGCGGGCAGCGTAGACGATAGGTTCCCAACCGGTCATCACCCAGACCTCTTGATTGGCGACAAGCTGGAGAGCTTGCTCCCACCCGTTCCAACACGTGCGGAACTGGCCGTCTCTCTTGTGCTTGATCAAAAACTCCCTGACCAGCCCGAGCTCGTCGGCCGTAAGATCACCCGGCTCGGAAATCCTGGCATTCTCGGAGTTCTTGAGATAGATCGCGGTAAAGATGACGCTGTTGATCCAGGCGTCCTCCATCGAGGTCTTGCCCCGCAGCTTCCGGTCGAAGATGACGCCGTAGCTGTCGACAATGCCGACCCTGTTCCTCAGCGCGATCATGGAATCAGCATTGATGACGGTTGGTATGCCGTAAACCTTGCCCTCGAAAGTCAAGTACGGAATATTCCTCGCCCATTCCCACACACTCGAATAGTTCGGAATTTGTGCAAGATCCCAGGGCGCGATCAAACCGCGTTTCGCCAACTCCTTCTCACTGCCTCCCTGTAGCCCTCCAACATCGTAAATGACATTGGCAATGCCGGCCGCCAATTTGTCAACAAAGGGGCCGGGGTCGTTGACATTGTCGGTGAAGTCGACCTTGACTTCGCTCTCATTCGCAAAAATCTTCCATCCGTCGTCGCCGATATCGAGCGTCCCACTTGCCCAAAAATTGAT
>JAQGKJ010000446.1 GCA_028290165.1 Bradyrhizobium sp.
CCGAGGGCGGCAAGGATACCGCGGCCTCGATCCCGGGCGCGAAACTCCTGATGATCAAGGGCATGGGCCACGCGCTGCCGATCCCGATGTGGCCGCAAATCATCGACGCCATCGACAAGCATGCGCACGCGGCTTCCGCGAAAGCGGTGCACTAACCAGTGGAACGACGCCAGCAGGGAGGATGCCATGAGACTGGAAGGTGGGTGCTATTGCGGCTGCGTGCGCTACGTGTCCGAGGGCGAACCGATGCTGAAAGCGCAATGCCATTGCCGCGAATGCCAGTACATCTCGGGCGGTTCGCCCAACATGTTCATGCTGATGCCGCCCGACGGCTTCAGCTATACGCAGGGAACGCCGAAGCAATTCAGGCGCAGCGACCTCGAAGGCGCGGTGACGCGGGAGTTCTGCGCCGAATGCGGCACGCATCTGACGACGCGGCGACCCGGCCTGCCCGCAGTGATACTGAAGGTCGGCACGCTCGACGATCCCACCCTTTACGGCAATCCGCAGATGGCGATCTTCACGATCGACAAGCAGGCATTCCATCAGATTCCAGACGGGCTGCCGAACTTCGAGCGGCTGCCGAAACGGTAGGGCGCAACTCTCGCGGTCCCTGCGCAAGCAGCGACGGCGACATCTGAAAATCGAAGGGTTACCCGCCCATCCACACATCAGTACGTAGCGGTTCTTGGCTGCAAAGGCGGCCTGAAGCTATTTGTCTCTGGTCGCGATCCAGATGACGTGACGGGCGCCCCCGCCTCTTCCGGTGGCGCGCACCTGCACTTCGTTGACATCGAAACGTGCGGTACGCAGGCGTATTGAAAACGCGGCATTCGGCCCCGACGACCAGACGGCGAGGACACCGCCGGGCCGCAGCGCGGTGTAGGCGGCATTCAATCCAGCCGAACTGTAGAGCGCATCATTGGCCTTGCGAGTCAGGCCTTCCGGACCATTGTCGACATCAAGCAGGATCGCGTCGAATTTCGAGACGTGCGACCGGATGATTTCGCTGACATCCGTTTCGTCAATGCTGACGCGCGGATCGCCAAGGCTGTCGCCGAAAATCTCTGCCATCGGCCCACGCGCCCAGGCGACGACGGCCGGCACCAACTCGGCGACCACGATTCGCGCATCAGTTCCCAGCACGGCGAGCGCTGCACGCAGCGTAAAGCCCATGCCCAATCCACCGATCAGCAGATGCGGCTTCCTGATCGCTTCCAACTTCTTGGCTGCAAGCGTCGCAAGCGCGGCCTCGGAGCCAGAGAGGCGGCTGTTCATCAGTTCGTTGGTGCCGAGCATGATGGAAAACTCGGCGCCCCGCCGCATCAGCCGCAGGTCCTCGTCGGTGCCGGGAACACGCGCGGTATCGATCTTTATCCACGGAATCATGGGGAGGTTCTAGCACACGATCATCAGCTGTCGTCCGTGCGAACCGAAGCGTAGGGAACCACGACACCGTCTTCGCCCGGCTCGACCGGGCGATCATTCCAGAGACCCTAGTTGTCGCGCGCCGTCTCACGACCGCTGCGGCGTAGCGGGTGCCGCACTTTTGCGGCGGTCGGACGACGAAGAGATTTATCCCCCCGCCCACACGTCCAGCACGTAGCGGTTCCTGGCTCCGAGATCCTCGATCCAGCGTTGCCCTGCCGCCGCATCTGCGGCTTTGCGCTCGCGGTAGATCGCAACTAGCGCGGCCTTGACGTCCGGCTCCATCTTGCTGCCGTCGCCGCAGACATAGACGACCGCGCCGTTTCCGATCAGGGTCCAGACACGCTCGCTTTGCGCCGCGACCAGGTTCTGTACATAGGTCTTCGGGCCCACGGTGCGCGAGAACGCGGTGTAGAGTTCGGTAATCCCGCCGGCGGCGAAGCCCTTGAGTTCATCCGCATAGAGAAAATCCTGGTCGGGATGGCGGCAGCCGAAGAACAGCATCGCCGGGCCCAGGCTTGCGCCTTTCGCCTTCAGCGCGGCGCGCTCCTGCAGAAAGCCGCGGAAGGGGGCCAGACCAGTGCCGGGGCCGATCATGATGATCGGCACCGAGGAGCCTTCGGGCAGCCGGAAGCCGGCCTTGGTGTCGCGCACCGTGGCGTGGATCGTCTCGCCTTCGCGGCGGCCAGCCAAGTAGTTCGAGCAGATGCCCTTGTAAACGCCGCGTCCCGAACTGGCGGGGCCCTCGACCACGGCGACGGTGGCGCTGCAGCGCGACGGATCGACGGAGGGTGAGGACGAGATCGAATAATAGCGCGGCGCCAGCAGCGACAGCATTTCGAGAAAGGCATGGAACGGCAGTTCGCAGGCCGGATGTTCTTCCAGAAGGTCGAATACCGATTTGCGCTGGCTCAGAATTTCGGAGCGATAGCGTTCGCCTGAAGCGGGATCGTCGCCGACATAGGCCAGCAATTTCGGCTTCGTCACCGGACAGCGTGTGTGTTCCGACATGATCTGGATTTGCTTGCGGGTCGCGACCTGCTGCAATTCGACAAAATCGGTCAACAGCCGCCCGACCGAGACCGGCTCGCCGACCGGCAGCTGGGCGCGGCGCCCTTCGGCGACCTGCAGGCGGACCCGATCGGCAGCGAGGAATCCGAACCGGCGCGCCACCGAATCCACCAGCGCCGGATCGTTGCGCGGCACCACGCTGAGGTGATCGCCGACACGG
>JAQGKJ010000470.1 GCA_028290165.1 Bradyrhizobium sp.
TCAATTTCTGGAACCCGAGGCGGCATCCGATGCGGGTGCGCGGCGTCGGCTATTGGGAGCTGTTCGTGCCCCATGCCGCTCCCGGCGACCATTATAAATTCGATATCATCGGCCCGCACGGCCAGCATCTGCCGCTGAAGGCCGATCCGCTGGCGTTTGCCGCGGAAATGCGCCCGAGCACCGCCTCGATCGTGTTCGACGAGGCAAAGCTGCCGCGTCCGCGCCCGGCCCCCGCCAATGTCAACGCGCTAAGCGCGCCGATGTCGATCTACGAGGTTCACCTCGGCTCGTGGCGGCGCAAGAGCCATAACGAATGGCTGACCTATCGCGACCTCGCCGAGCAGCTGCCCCGCTATGCCCGGGATCTCGGCTTTACCCATGTCGAGTTTCTCCCCGTCAACGAACATCCCTTCGACGGCTCATGGGGCTATCAGCCGACCGGCATGTACGCGCCCACCAGCCGGTTCGGCAAACCTGAGGATTTTGCCGCCCTGGTCGACGCCTGCCATCGCGAAGGCCTGGGCGTGTTGCTGGACTGGGTCCCCGGGCATTTTCCGGACGATCCGCATGGCCTCGGCAATTTCGACGGCACCGCGTTCTACGAGCACGCCAACCCGCTGCAGGGCCGCCACCTCGACTGGGGCACGCTGATTTACAATTACGGCCGTACCGAGGTTGTAAACTTCCTGGTGTCCAACGCGCTGTTCTGGCTGGAGCGTTATGCCGTCGACGGCCTGCGCGTCGATGCCGTCGCCTCCATGCTGTATCTCGACTATAGCCGGCCCGCGGGCGGTTGGATCCCGAACAAATATGGCGGCCGGGAAAATCTCGACGCCATCGATTTCCTGCGCCGCTTCAATACCGAAGTGTTCGCCCGTTTCCCGCAGGCAACCACGGCCGCGGAAGAATCGACCGCATGGCCGCAGGTATCGCGCCCGGTCGAATATGGCGGGCTCGGCTTTGGCTACAAATGGAATATGGGCTGGATGCATGACACGCTGAATTATATCTCCAAGGATCCGATCCACCGCAAGTATCACCACGGCGACATCCTGTTCGGCCTGCATTACGCATTTTCGGAGAATTTCATCCTGCCGCTGTCGCACGACGAGGTCGTCCATGGCAAACGCTCGCTCCTCGGACGGATGCCCGGCGACGACTGGCAGCGCTTTGCGAATCTGCGCGCCTATTACAGCTTCATGTTCGGACATCCCGGCAAGAAGCTGATGTTCATGGGCTGCGAATTCGGCCAGGAGCGCGAATGGAGCCATGATCGCTCGCTCGACTGGCACCTGCTCGACCAACAGAAATATGCCGGCGTCCAGTCGCTGGTGCGCGATCTCAACCGGCTCTATCGCGCGCTGCCGGCGCTGCATGAACTGGATTGCGACCCGGCCGGTTTCGAATGGATCGTGACCGACGATGCCGGCGGCAATGTTTTCGCCTGGATCCGCAAGGGCAACGATGCCCGCGCGCGCTGTCTGGTCGTCGTGAATTTTTCTCCGAATGTATATTACAACTATCGTGTCCGCGTGCCGTTCAGCGGCAAGTGGCACGAGGTTCTCAATTCAGACTCCGCGCATTACGGCGGCGGCAATGTCGGCAACGTCGGCGAAGTCCAGACCCTGGAAGGCCTCGTCCCCGAACTCAATCTGAGCCTTCCGCCACTGGCCGCGATTTTTCTCGTACCGGAAAGCTGACGCATGCGCTTGACCGCCGGATCGTCCTCACGTCTCGGTGCAAGCTGGGACGGCCGGGGCACCAATTTTGCGCTGTTCTCCGCCAACGCACAAAAGGTCGAGCTTTGCCTGTTCGACGGTCAGGGCCGGCGCGAACTCGAACGCATCGAGTTGCCCGAACGCACCGAGGACGTATGGCACGGCTACCTGAACGACGTCTCACCCGGACAGCTCTATGGCTATCGCGTTCACGGACCCTACGAACCCGAGCACGGCCACCGCTTCAACGCCAACAAGCTCTTGCTCGACCCCTATGCCCGGCGGCTTGCCGGACGGCTGGTGTGGAGCGATGCGCATTTCGCCTATCGTACGGGGAGCGCGCGCGAGGACCTCTCATTCGACCGGCGCGACAATGCCCGCGGCATGCCCAAGGCCGTCGTGGTCGACGAAACCTTTAACTGGGGCCGCCGCGAGATGCGCCCCAACATCCCCTGGGAAGACACCATCATCTATGAAGCGCACGTCAAGGGCCTGACCCAGAAGCGTGAGGATGTGCCGCCAAACCTGCGCGGCACCTATGGCGGCCTGAGTTCGCCGGCGATGATCGCGCATCTCAAGCGGCTTGGCGTCACCACCATCGAGCTGTTGCCGATCCATGGCCTAATCGATGACCGGGTGCTGGTCGAGAAGAAACTCTCGAACTACTGGGGCTACAATACGCTTTCCTTTTTCGCGCCGGAGCCGCGCTACTCGCAGGACAACCCGCTCGACGCCTTTCGCACCACGGTGGCGCGGCTGCATGATGCCGGCATCGAGGTGATGCTCGACGTCGTCTACAATCACACCGCCGAGGGCAACCACCTGGGCCCGACGCTGTCGTTTCGCGGCATCGACAACGCGTCTTACTATGTGCTGAAGCCGGACAATCCGCGGTTCTACGACGACTTCACCGGCTGCGGCAGTTCGGTCAACCTCAGGCATCCGCGCGTGCTGCAGATGGTGATGGATTCGCTGCGCTACTGGGTCGAGGTCTGCCACGTCGACGGCTTCCGGTTCGATCTCGCCACCACATTGGCGCGCGGACCGAACGGTTTTGACCGCAACGCCGCGTTCCTCACCGCGGTCCGGCAAGACCCGGTGCTGTCGTCGGTGAAGCTGGTGGCCGAACCCTGGGACCTCGGCATGGGCGGCTATCAGGTCGGCGCGTTTCCCTCGCAATGGTCGGAGTGGAACGACCGCTATCGTACCGCGATGCGGCGCTACTGGAGCGGCGAAGGCAGCCTGATCGGCGAAGTGTCGAGCCGCATGACCGGCTCGTCCGACCTGTTCAACCACGACGGCCGCAGCCCCCGTGCCGGCGTCAATCACATCACCGTCCACGACGGCTTCACGCTTGCCGATTTGTTCAGCTACAACGAAAAGCACAATGAGGCGAATGGCGAAGGTAATCGCGACGGCTCGAACGAGAATCACAGC
Organism: Bradyrhizobium sp.; assembly: GCA_028290165.1. Next base: position 3,156 of record JAQGKJ010000470.1, read on the forward strand.
ACCAATTGCGGCGTTGAAGGCCCGACCGACGACCCGAAGATTTTGGCGCTGCGCCGGCAGCTGCGGAAAAACCAGATCGCCTGCCTGTTGGTGGCACAGGGCCTGCCGCTGATCCTGGCCGGCGACGAAGTCGGCAATTCGCAGTCCGGCAACAACAATGCCTATTGCCAGGACAACGAAGTGGGCTGGGTCAGCTGGGAAGGTCTCGGCCGCGACGGCGAGGACATGATCGATTTTATCGGGCACATGACCGGGTTGCGTCGGCGGTTTCCGCAGATACGTTCCCATCGCTGGCTCGATGGACGGCGCCCGGATGGGAGTTACGGTGTGCTATGGCTGACACCGGCCGCCGAAGAGATGAAGGAGGCGGACTGGAAATTTCCGGAAAGCCGGTTCCTCGCTTATGTGCTGGGACCGACCGAACACGGCGGGATGCCGATCTTTATCGTGCTCAACGCGGCACCCGAAGAGATCACGTTCAAGCTGCCGAAAATGCCGGAATACAAGGGCTGGCAGCAACTATTGAACACCGCGGACGTTAAGCAGACGGTCGCGGACTTCGCGTCGGGAAGTGAGGCAAAAGCGCCTCCCCGCTCGGTCCTCGCCTTTGCGGGTTCGGCATGAATGAGCGGCAATTCGGCGCAAGGGTGACAGCGGACGGCACGTCATTCCGGCTTTGGGCGCCGGCGGCAAAACGTGTCGATGTGCTGCTGGAAAAATCCTATCCCCTGCGGCGCGGCGAGGACGGCTGGTTTGCGGCCGATATCGCCGGCGTGAAAGCCGGCGCACGCTACAAATTCCGGATCGACGACGAGATCGATGTGCCGGACCCGGCGTCCGCATTTCAGCCCGAGGATGTCTTTGGCCCGAGCGAGGTGATCGATCACTCAAGCTATCCATGGCGCGCCACGGACTGGCGCGGACGCCCGTGGCAGGAAACCGTCCTGATCGAAACCCATGTCGGCACCTTCACTCCTGAAGGCACTTACCGCGCCATGATCGGCAAGCTCGATCACCTCAAGGCGAGCGGCATCACCGCGCTGGAATTGATGCCGCTGGCGGACTTCGCTGGATCGCGCAACTGGGGCTATGACGGCGTGCTGTGGTACGCGCCCGACAGCGCCTACGGACGTCCCGACGACCTCAAGGCCCTGATCGACGAAGCGCATCTGCGCGGGCTGATGGTGTTTCTCGACGTGGTCTATAACCACTTCGGGCCGGAAGGCAATTATCTCGGCCGATATGCGCCCTCCTTCTTTACGGAAGCGCAGACCGCCTGGGGCAGTGCGATCGATTATCGGGTGCGAGAGGTGCGCGCTTTTGCCATCGAAAATGCGTTGTATTGGCTGCGCGAATTTCGCTTCGACGGGCTTCGGCTCGACGCGGTACATGCCATCGCCGAGCTCGGCGAGGTCTCGATGCTACGCGATCTCAGCGATGCCGTGGGTAAGCTCGCTGCGGAAACCGGCCGTCACATCCATCTGGTACTCGAGAACGACGATAACAGCGCAAGTGCACTGGATGCCGAACAGAACCCGCCGCGCGGCAAATACCGCGCGCAGTGGAACGACGATTATCATCATGCCTGGCACGTGCTGCTGACCGACGAGACCCAAGGTTACTACCGCGACTATGCGGCGTCGCCGCGATCGCATATCGCGCGTGCGCTCGGATCCGGCTTTGCCTATCAGGGCGAAGCCTCCGCGCATCGTGACGGGCAGTTGCGCGGCGAGCCCAGCGGCGCGCTTGCTCCCACTGCCTTCGTCAACTTCCTGCAGAACCACGACCAGATCGGCAACCGGCCGTTTGGCGACCGGCTCGAAAGCCATGTGAGCGCGGCCGCGATCGAGGCAGCCCTCGCGATCACGTTGTTGGCACCGCCAATCCCGATGCTGTTCATGGGCGAAGAGTGGGGCTCAAAAGCGCCATTTCCATTCTTTTGCGATTTCAAGGGCGATCTGGCGGACGCCGTACGCAAGGGACGGCGCCGCGAATATGCCTGGGCTTATGCGAAATTCGGCGATGAGGTACCCGAACCGCTAAATCCATCGACCTTTCAATCCTCGGTGCTGGATTGGGATTCACGCAACGAAGGCGCGGGCAAGAAACGCCTGGCGCTGGTGCAGGAACTGCTTGCGATCCGGCGGCGCGAGATCGTGCCGCGTCTTGCCGGCGCGGTCTTCGGTGACGCGCATACGGCGGATAACGGCTTGCTGACGGCCCATTGGCGCATGGGCGACGGCACCCCGCTGCGGCTATTGGCCAACCTGTCGAATAACGGGATTGCCCATCGACCAAGCGAGGCGATCGGCACCCCAATCTGGTGCGGCGCGGCAGGCGAAGTCATTCCGCCATGGTCGGTTTTCTGGTACATCGGAGCGCGCTGATGCCGCCGGTCATCCCGATCGCAACCTACCGCGTGCAACTCACGGCGAATTTCGATTTCGACGCCGCCGCCGCTATCGTTCCCTATCTGAAGGCGCTGGGCATCACCCATCTCTATGCGTCGCCCTTCATGAAGGCGCGCAAGGGCTCTACCCACGGCTATGATATCGTCGATCACACCAAACTCAATCCGGAGCTCGGCGGCGAAGCCGGCTTCGAGCGGCTGAGTCGCGCGCTGAAGGCGCATGATCTCGGGCTCATTCTCGATTTCGTCCCCAACCATGTCGGCGTGCATTTCGCCGACAATCCATGGTGGCTTGATGTGCTGGAATGGGGACCGGCCTCGCCGCATGCGGCCTCGTTCGACATCGACTGGGACATCTTGCCCTACCGGGCCCGCCCCGGCGTGCTGCTGCCGATCATCGGATCGTCATATGGCGAGGCGCTGGAAAAGGGCGAGATCGAGCTGCACTACGATGCCGACGAAGGCAGTTTTTCGGCCTGGTATTTCGAGCATCGCCTGCCGATCGCACCTGAGCGTTACAGCGAGATCTTGCGCAACATCGTGAAGGAAGCCGCCGCCGAAGAGAGCGCGGCTGGAAAGCAGATTCTCGACCTCGCCTCGCGCCACGGGGGACTGCGTCATCCCAATCGTGAAGAGGCGCCCGCCTTCAAGGCGGAGCTGAAAGACGTGCCCGGTGGCGCCGAAATCATCGCGCGCGGGCTTTCCGCCTATCGGGCCGGACCGGATCGTCCGACGCAGACGCTGGCGCTGCATCATCTGCTGGATCGCCAGCACTACCGGCTCGGGCATTGGCGGCTTGCTTCCAGCGACATCAACTACCGGCGTTTTTTCGACATCAATACGCTGGCGGGATTGCGGGTCGAGGATGCCGGCACGTTCGAGGCCATCCATCGCCTGGTCAAAGCGCTGATCGCGGAAGACAGGCTGCAGGGCCTCCGGCTCGATCACATCGACGGCTTGCGCGATCCCGCGCAATATTTTCAGCGCCTGCGCCGCCTGATCCGGGACGCGCAGGGAAACGACATCAAGCCGTTCTACATGGTGGTCGAAAAAATTCTCGGAGAGCACGAAAGGCTGCCCGCCTTTGGCGGTGTCCACGGCACCACCGGATACGAGGCGCTCAATGCCATCACCCGGGTGCTGGTCGATGGCAAGGGCCTCGAGCCGCTCGATGAGGTGTGGCGGCAGATCAGCAACAGGCCGCCCAGGCTGGATCCTGTTCTGAAGGAGGCAAAACGGAGGGTGCTGGAAACGCTGCTGACCAGCGAGTTCACGGTGCTCACGCGCCTGCTCGCGCGCATCGCCGGCGGGCAATATTCCACGCGCGACTATTCCGCCGACAGTTTGCGGCAGGCGCTCGAACTCTACATCCTGCATTTTCCGGTCTATCGCACCTATCTGACTGCAACGGGTCCGACGGCGCCCGACCGCGCGCTGATTTCGGAGACCATTGAAAAAGCGCGCTCGGAGTGGTTCGCCGCCGACGAAGGCATCTTCGAATTTTTGCGCGATACGCTGACCATGGACCTGATCAAGCCCGGCCGGGCGCCGCACAGCGTGCGGCGCGTGCGCCGCTTCGCATTGAAGGTACAGCAATTCACCGGTCCCGTGATGGCGAAGTCGCTGGAGGATACCGCGTTCTATCGCTACCACCGTCTGCTCGCGCTCAACGAGGTCGGCGGCGATCCATCGGCCGGCGCGCTTTCGATCGAAGCCTATCATGAGGCGATGAAGGCCCGCACCGAGGAGTGGCCGAACGGCATGACCGCGACCTCGACCCACGACACCAAGCGCGGCGAGGATGCGCGCGCGCGGCTGATGGCGCTGACCGAAATTCCCGGCGAATGGACCAGCGCCGTGGCACGGTGGAAAATCCTCAACGCGCCGCACCTCGTCGTCGAGGGAGAGATGCGCGCGCCGTCGGCAACCTTCGAATACATGCTCTACCAGGCGCTGCTCGGCGCATGGCCCTCGAGCGAACGCGACGATACTTTCGTGGAGCGGATGCAGGCCTATGGCCTGAAGGCGGCGCGCGAGGGCAAGCAGGAAACCAGCTGGCTCAATCCCAGCCAGGCCTATGAGGCGGGATTGCGCAAATTCATCGAACGGATTCTGGACCCTTCGGTCTCGGCTGAGTTTCTGAGCTCGCTTGAAACCCTGGGCAGGCGTGTTTCGCTGTTGGGGGCGCTGAATTCGCTGAGCCAGATCACGTTGAAGGCGACGATGCCGGGCGTGCCTGATTTTTATCAGGGAACGGAGTTCTGGGATTTGTCGCTGGTCGATCCTGACAACCGGCGGCCGGTGGATTTTGCCGAACGCGCCGGCGCGCTGGCGTCGCTGGAAACGCCGGATTGGGAACGTCTCGTGCAAAGCTGGTCGAACGGGCACCTGAAGCTGGCCTGGACCCGGCAACTCCTGAAATTGCGGACCGAACTTTCCGATGTGTTCGCGCATGGCGATTATCAGCCGCTCACGGTGAGCGGGCCGCACCGCGACCATGTCATTGCCTTCGCGCGGCGCCAGGGCCGCGACGCCGCGATCACGGTCGTTGCGAAATCGTTCGCGGTGTTTTCGCAAGCCGGCAGGATCTGGCCCCGCGCGGAAGCCTTTGACGGCACGCTTGATGTGAGCGGATATTCCGTCGAAGGTTTTGCGGACGCGGACGCAACCGAGCTATCGATCTCGGATCTCTTCCGGCGTCTCCCGGCCGCCGTGTTGAAGGCCAGATTCGTGGGAGCCTCGAAGCCGGCGCGAAAGCGCGTGCGCGCCTGACAACGCGAAAGGCCGTCCGGGATCGACGGCCGGACGGCCTGGCGGATGTCGTGCCAACCACAAGAGGTCGGTTCCCTTCCCCCGCGCATCAAATATTCCAGTACATCCGTTACCAGCAAGTTTAAGCGGCGAACTGCAAACGTCCTTCACAGCTTTTGTTGCAGAGCAATATCGATCGCCGTCCGTCAGTTCTTTTTGGTCAGCAGCAGGTTGCCGCGATTTTTGATCGCGGCTTGCGCCACTTCCGCAAATCGCTGCAGCAGCCAGGGCAGCATGACTTCCACGCGCACGTGATCGTCGGCCACATCGACGTGGCCCGACGCCGCCTGCCCCAGCGCGCGGACGCGAAAGATCATGCGGTTCTCCTCCCATCTCTCTTCATCGACTTTCAGCGCCGGGATGCTGGAAGCCGCGCGCGTCAGTCCCACCTTGAGGCGGCGGGTCGCCTCTTCGCGGCCGAGCTGATGCGGAATCGAAACGACGAGAGGTGCGGACATCTTCGGATCCTCTACTGAGCTCTCTGCATGTAATCCCACATGGTTCGAAAGAAGAGAAGGCCGGTGAACGGCCGCGCAAAAATGGAACCTTATGGGTTCCCGTTTGTTTTTTCGCCGTGGCAGAGCAATAGGAATGCCCACTGCCGGGCTGGAGGAGAGGCTACATGTCTATCGGAACGATTATCCTGATCATTCTCGTTATTGCATTGCTCGGCGGCTTCAGCGGAGTCGGCGGCGGTCCGTTCTACGGCACCGGATATTATGGCGGCGGCGGCCTCGGGCTTATCGTCGTGATATTGCTGATCCTGCTGCTGCTCGGAAGGATTTAGGCCGCGCATTTTCTTCCCGTCATTCCGGGGCGCGCAAAGCGCGAGCCCGGACTCCATAACGACCACCGTGAGCATGGATTCCGGGCCTGCGCCAAGTGGCGCCTCCACTATGTGCAACTGCACATCGGGGAATGACGGAAGAGGTAATCATTTTTTCGCCGCCAGCCTCTTGATCGCCGCTTTGATCGATGACGCCGCGTCATCGTAGCCCTCCCACGCCTTGGTTTTGGCGAGCAGCGACGGCACGGTGCGCACGGTGTAGCGTTTCGGATCGAGATCGCCGCGCACCTGCGCCCAGGTCAGCGGCATCGAGACGGTCGCGCCTTGGCGCGCCCGCGGCGACAGCACCGCGACCGCGGTCGCCATCCGGTCGTTGCGCAGGTAATCCAGAAAAATCTTTCCCTTACGAAGTTTCTTCGACATGTTGAGCAGGTACTGCTCGGGGTTTTCGTCGGCCATCCACTGGCAAACGCCTTGCGCAAAGGCTTTTGCCTCCTTCCATGTCACCTTGTCCTTGGCGCCGAATAGCAGCGGCACGACCACGTGAAGCCCCTTGCCGCCGGTGGTCTTGCAGAAACTCTCCATACCGACGTCGGCAAGATGCTGCCGCATGTCCTTGGCGGCCTCGATGACATCCGAGAATTCAACCTCCGGCGCCGGGTCGAGGTCGAACACCAATCGTCCCGGGACGTCATACGCAAACGGCGCGCAATTCCACGGATGCAGCTCGAGGCCGCCGATCTGCGCCACCGCCGCGAGACCCTCGACGCGGTCGATCTGCAGATAGGGCTTGCGATCGCCGGACACCTTGGCCAATTCGAGCAGGTTCGAAGTCCCTTGCATCGCGTGGCGCTGAAAGAACTTTTCACCGTTGATGCCATCGGGAGCGCGCACGATGGAGCACGGCCGTCCCTTCAGATGGCCGATCATCCAGCCGCCGACCGCCTCGAAATAGCGGGCGAGATCGAGCTTGGTGACGGGTTCGCCGTCGCCGCCATCCGGCCACAGCTCCTTGTCGGGCTTTGAGATAACGACGCCCATCACCTCGGCGGATTTATTCTCGGCCTGCTGCGGCTGCATCTTGCCCGACTTGGCCGCAGTCTTTCCGGAAGCAGGTTTGGCAATGCTGGTCATGGCCGGCTTCTCCGCGCTTACCTCGTCGGCCGGCTTGTCCTGTCGCAGCCCTTTGAACGCAGCCTGCCGTATATTGCCGGCGTCAGTCCAGCCTGCGAACTCGATCTCGGCGACAAGCTCGGGCTTCAGCCAGTGCACGTCGCGGGTCTTGCGCGGCGCGTCCTTGCCGCCGAACGGGCTCGTATCGGAGGCCGCCGCCTTTAGCGCCGGCATGATCCGCTTGACCTTGTCCTGCCCAAAGCCAGTGCCGACCATCCCGACAAAGGCCAGGTGATCGCCGCGATGGACGCCGGCCATCAACGAGCGGAATTTGCCGTTGGTGGTCTTCCAGCCTCCGATCACGACCTCATGCCCGGCGCGGCACTTTGCTTTGGTCCAATCCTCGGTGCGGCCGGAACGATAGGGCGCGCTGAGTTTTTTGGAGACGATGCCTTCCAGCGACAGTTTGCAGGCCGATTGCAGGATGGCGTCGCCGCCGGTTTCAAAATGCTCGACATAGCGGATCAGTTTGCTTTTGGCCTTGGCCCGCGCCTCCAGCAGTTTTTGCAATCGCGCCTTGCGATCGCGAAGCGGTATCCGCCGCAGATCTTCGCCATCGGCAAACAAGAGATCGAACGCAAAGAAGATCAGATTGTCGGTCTTGCCGTCGGAAAGCGCGGCTTGCAGGCTGGAAAAATCCGGCGCCCCGTTGTGGTCGAGGGCTACGATTTCTCCGTCGATCAGCACATCGGGGAGTGGGCTTGCCTCTTTCGCGATGGCCCCGAATTTTTCGGTCCAGTCCAGCCCTTTGCGGGTTTTGAGCCGCGCGTCGCCGTCCTCGACGCGCAATTGCACCCGGTAGCCGTCGAATTTGATCTC
>JAQGKJ010000496.1 GCA_028290165.1 Bradyrhizobium sp.
ACGCCACCGATCTGCCGCTGATCGTGTTTCAGTATCCGCTGGCGACCGGACAAGGTTATCCGAAGGACACGCTGCTGCGCCTGTGTCAGGAGGTGCCCTCGATACGCGCCATCAAGGACTGGATCGGCAATGTGCCTCACCATGAGTGGCACATTCGTAACCTGCAGAATTTGCCGCGGCCCGTCAACGTGCTGACGACGCACAGTTCGTGGCTGTTTGCATCGCTGGTGCTCGGCTGCAACGGCCTGCTGTCCGGCAGCGGCGGCGTCATCCCCGATCTGCAAGCGCAGTTATTCCATGCCGTCCAGACCGATAATCTTGCGGAAGCCAGGCGCCTGAATGATCGCATCGAACCGCTGGCCCGCTGTTTCTACGCCGAGCCATGGGCGAATATGCATAACCGCATGAAGGAAGCGCTGGTGCTGCTGGGCAGGCTGCCGCGCGCCGTCGTGCGACCGCCGCTCGTCAAGCTTGGCAGCGCCGAGGTCGTACGCATACGCCAGGCGCTGGTGGAGGCCGGCCTGATCGATAAGATAACCAGCAGCACCGCAGCTTAGGTGGTGCCACGTCAAATAGGGAAATTTGCCCTAAATGACCCGTGCCGCTTTCAGCTTGGCGATCTCGTCCGATCCATAGCCCAGCGATTGCAAGACTTCGTCGTTGTGTTCGCCGAGGTCGGGCGTGGCGGTGCGGATCTCGCGGTCGAAGCCGGTGATCTCGCAGGGCTGCGCTACCAGGTCGAGTTCGCCGAGGCGCGGGTGCGCGACCGACCGCTGGATGCGCAATGCCACGACCTGCGGATCGGCGAAGGCCTCCTTGATGTTGTAGACCGGTCCGCAGGGTAGACCTGCTGCGACCAAAAGCTCAAACCATTCGCTAGTGGTTTTCGCTTGCAGTGCGGCGGCGATCAGTTCGTTCATCGCCTGCTTGTTTTGTCGCCGCAACGCGGTCGAGGCAAAGCGCGGATCGGCGGCCATGGTGTCGCGCTCGATCAGCCGGCAAAATGTCTGAAAGTTCTTGTTGCTGGTGGCGGCGAGGTTGAGAAAGCCGTCGGCAGTGGGGAAAAGCCCCATCGGCGTGTTGGTGGGATGGTTGTTGCCCTCCTGCGGCGGAACCTTCTTGTCCATGGTCCAGCGCGTCGCCTGAAAATCCAGTAGCGTGAGGCCGGCCTCGATGAGCGAGGTCTGCACCCAGCGGCCTTCGCCTGAGACTTCGCGGTCGAGCAATGCGATCAGCACGCCTTGCGCGAGGAATGCGCCTGCCATGATGTCGGTGACGGCGACGCCGACGCGGACCGGACCCTGGCCGGGAATTCCCGTCACCGACATGATACCCGACATGCCCTGCGCGATCTGGTCGATCGAGGGCCGCGCGGTATAGGGGCCGTACTGGCCGAAGCCGGAAATGCTGCCATAGACGATGCGCGGATTGCGTTTCCTGACCGATTCAAAATCGACACCGAGCCGTTTGGTGACGCCCGGCCGCATGTTCTCGACAATGACGTCGGCCTGCTCGGCGAGCCGCATCAGGATTTCGCGCCCCTGATCGGTTTTCAGGTTCAGCGTGATGGCGCGCTTGTTGCGATGCAGGTTCTGGAAATCCGAGCCGTCGCGCCGGCCCACCAGTTCGCCGGCGTCGTCGTCATCCGGCGGCGGCTCGACCCGGACCACATCGGCGCCCCAGTCGGCCAGCGTGCGAACGCAGGATGGGCCGGCGCGCGCCAGCGTCAGATCGATCACCTTGAATCGCGACAGTGGCAGCCGCGAAGACGGCGTTGTCGGGTCAGCGTTGCCGGACGCCTCGACAGGCTTATGCATGATGATGGTCCTGGATCGGGATGGTGTGCGATGGGGGCGATAGGGCGCAGCCCGGCTATCCGGCGTTCGGCTGTCACCGCCCCGTGAAGTTCGGCGTGCGCTTCTCCATGAACGCGCGGCGGCCTTCGCGGAAATCTTCTGAGTCCATGCAGGCGATGCCGGCCTGCTTGATCGTGTCCATGTCGCGCTTGTCGGGGTCCTTGAGCACCTGGGCGATGGTGATCTTGGCGGCCTGGATGGCGAGCGGCGCGTTGCCGGAAATGGTGCGGGCGATCTCCATCGTCGCGTTCCACAACTCGGCATCGGGCACCACGCGATCGATCAGGCCGATCCGCAGGGCTTCAGCGGAATCGATCTTCATTCCCGTATACATGATCAGTCGCGCCCAGGATGGGCCGACCAGCGAGACCAGATGCTTGAGGCCGTCATAGCCATAGGCGATTCCGAGCTTTGCGGCGGGAATGCCGAACTGGCTGTCCTCGGCGGCGATGCGGATATCCGACATCATCGCGACCTGCATGCCGCCGCCCAGGCAGAAACCGCGGATGCAGGCAATCGTCGGTTTTGGGTAATCCGCCAATAGCGCGCGCTGCGCGGCGCTGCGTTTCGAATACTCTTCCGAGGCTTGCGCGTTATGCCGGGTTTTCTCGAACTGGCTGATATCGGCGCCCGAGACGAACGCCTTGTCGCCGGCGCCGAACAGGATCACCACCCGCACATCGGGATCGTCGCGCAATTCGATCAATGCGTGACCGAACCCTTCCCACATGTCGAGCGACATGGCGTTGCGCTTCTCGGGATTATTGAAGGTGATGACGCCGACGCCGTCGGCTGTGCTTTGCAGGATCTTGCCGTCGGCAAAGGATTTGTCGGTAGCTTTTAGAATATTCAGCATCGGGGCGCTTTCGGTTATTAGATTTTGATCATTGAAGCATTGCTTCGCTGTCTCGGCAATGACGGTGAGCTCCCTCTCCCACCCAACTCGGGTTTACCCGAGTTGGGCATTTACACTGTCGAAGTCGGATATATCCGACTTCGATTGGGAAAGGGTTGGGGTGAGGGGTCACGGTCTATCGATAAATCTTAACCCCTCACCCGGATCGCATCTTCGATGCGTTCCGACCTCTCCCACAAGGGGACAGGTGCCACTGAGCCCGCGGCGCCTGACGATTCCAACTCATAACAGCAAAAAACTGACTTCAGGACTCCAGGAAGGGTCCGATCTTCGCGCGCGCGAAAGCCGGCCGTGCCTGTATTTTAGCCCACCATTCGGCGACGCGGGGATGTTTCTTTGCGGTGACCTCATGCGGGGCGATCTCCTCGTCGATCCGCTTCACAAACGGTACCGCCGCAATATCGGCGATCGAATAGGCCTTGCCGACCAGCCAGCCCGACGGCTTTAGCGTATCTTCCATCTTGTCGAGCAACTGCACCAATTTGGCCCGCGCCGCATCGCGTTCTTCCTCGGTGTAGGGCTTTCGGGCCACCCGCAGCCAGGACTCCTGGCGCTCCTTGCTCGGAATGTTCCTGAGCTTTTCCGCCAGCTCCTCGTCCGACCATTGCGAGGCGACCTTCTGCAAATGGTGCCGCCAGTTGAAAATGATGAGGTTGTGGATGAGGCCATCGATGTGCCTGATCCAGTTGCGCATCTCCGCGCGCTCGTACGGCGTGTCCGGGCGCAGCGGCGGATCGGGATAGCTCTCGTCGAGATATTCGCAGATCGTGCCGCTCTCGTGCAGCGGCCTTCCGTCATGGATCAGCGTCGGGATTACGCCGTTCGGATTGATCTTGAGATATTCCGGCGAGTGGTGCTCAAGCTTTGCCATGTCGACGTGATGGCTTTCGTAAGCCAGACCTTTTTCCTCGAGGCAGAGCCGCACCCGCCGCGAGGCGCTCGAGCGCCAGCCGTGGTGAAGGATCATCATGGTCTGCTCCCAAACTGAAAATCCATCGCTGACTTAGTCGCCAGACGTGGTGCCACTTTTTGGCGGGTTCGGAAATACCCCCGATGATCCCAACGCGTGTCCTTATGAGTAGCACTCGATTGGTGCGGCTTGCTCGATGTCCGCTATGCCCCGATAGCGATCAAATTCTGCAGTGCAGCGAAATCCCGCTATGTGCCCATTTTCAGACGTGCGCCCCCACTACATTTCAATTAAGGAATCAATTTCTGGACAGTCGGTAGGTTTTGGCCCCGTCATTACGCTTTCGCTCATTGTTGCAAAGGGCGCAAAATACGTCATCACCGAGCGACCATCGGCAATCTTCGGTGAGGGAGTTCGGTAACGCTCCCGCCTAATGCAGGGAAGCGCTATGCCCGAATACCAGGCTGTCTCATCATCCCCGCTTTCTGCTATCGAGCGGCCCCACT
>JAQGKJ010000508.1 GCA_028290165.1 Bradyrhizobium sp.
AGCTGCCGCCCGTCGATCGAACCCGGCATCACCATGTCGGTGAATAGCAGATCGATTTTTTCGCCGTCATCGATAACCGCCAGCGCCTCGTGGGCATTGGCTGCGGTGAGCGTCCGGTATCCAAGACTTTGTACCTGAACAACAACGTATCCGCGCACCAGGGCATCGTCCTCGACAATCAGCACGGCTTCGTCGCCGCCTTCGATGCGCTTGCCGGAATCTTCCACGGATGGTCGAGCGAGGCTTGTCGCCTTGGGCAAATGGATTTCGACCGAGGTGCTCCGACCGGCGCCGCGGCGGATCTCGATATCGCCGTTGCATTGCCTGATGATGTCATCTGTGATGCCGAGATCGGCGAAGGCCGAATCCTCGCCGTCGGCGGTAACGCCATGACCGGAGGCGTTGACCGCGATCACGATATGGTCGGCGGCGGCACCGGCGTCATTCTTCGCGGCGACGCTGCTTGCGGTCGCAAAGCCGAGCTTGCCGCCTTCCGGCATCGCGTCGCGCGCAACGATTGCAAGATAGAGGATCGCCGTCATCAGCTGGCTGGGATCGATCCATGCCGGCGAGACATCGGCTGCCAGCATGGTGTCGATCTCGATCTGCTCGCCGAGCGTCGGCCGAAGCAGGCGCGCCGCCTCGACAAGCAGGGCATTGACGTCGACCTCGCGCGGTTGCGACGGCTTGCCGCGCGCGAACGCCATCAAATGCGACGTCAGGCCAGCGCCGCGGTCGGCGGCCTCGGCGATCAGCGCTGCAACGGCGGCGAGTTGCGGCCGGTCGGCGACAGACTCCGACAGGATTTCGATCATTCCGACGATCACGGTAAGGATGTTGTTGAAGTCATGGACCACGCCGCCGGTGAGCTGGCCGACGATCTCCATCCTCTGGGCCCGACAAATTCGAGCTGCGGCGGCTTCTGCCGGCAAGCAGTTCTGCGGCATCCTGGATTCCCCGGCGTCGCCTGCCCCTCCCTGCAAAATTCGCGGCCTGTTATCTGAGTTCAACGATGCCTGAAAAGCGCGACTGGGCTTCCGCCAGACATTCGTTGATCACCGTCAGCAGCGCTATCGGCGTGAACGGCTTGCGCAGGCAGCGCGAGGCGCCGAGTTCAAGAGCCATTCGCAGGAAATCCGGCGCGGGCGAATTGAGATTCGCAAAAGCATAGCCGGACATCGCGACCAGCGGACTCGTCGGCGCGCGCTCATGGAATATCCTGACCGACTCGAAGCCGCGCATGTGCGGCATGAAGATATCGACGATCATCAGGTCGAACGTCGTGCCTTCAAGGGCGCGAAGTCCGGCTTCGCCGCCATCGGCGATGGTCACCTGAAAGTCGTGTCGTTCAAGATAGATCTCGATGGCCATGCAGACCATTGGATCGTCATCGACGACGAGAACACGTGGCATGTTGGCCCCCCGGGACTGGACAGTTTTCTTTGGCAGCTCAGCAGCCCCTGAATCGTAGTGCACGCGATCCGCCCTTTCGGCTTGAGTTTGAAATTCCGGTTGTGACGCCTGGCAGGCTGCAGAAGACGGCCGGGAAACTTTGAGATGCGGGTGTTGCCGGCGCTGCCGGGCGCCACACCTTGACCGTCGATCGAAACCTGATGGCTCAGCCTGCAAGAACCTCCTGCTCGATTGAAGCTTTGCCCTGCGGCTCCGACACCGAATTGGCAACGGCGGCCAGAGTTGCAACGTACTTTCGATGGGGCTCGGCCTCCGACAGACATTCGTCGATCACGCTGAGCAGCGTCGTCGGCCTGAATGGTTTGCGCAGGCAGTGCGTCGCACCGAGCCTGAGCGCCATTCTCAAAAAGTCGGGACTGGCTGCCTCCGGGCCGGAAAAGGCATATCCGGAAATCGCGATGAGCGGCACCGTGGGCGCGTGGTCGTGAAACATCCTGATCGACTCGAAACCGCGCATGTGCGGCATGAAAATGTCGACGATCATCAGGTCGAACGTCGAATTGTCCAGAGCCGCGAGACCGTTGGTACCGCCGTCGGCGATCGACACCTTAAACCCATACCGTTTGAGCCATGCGCGAATCGTGAGGCAAACATGGGGATCGTCGTCCACAACTAAAATACGGCGCATTACGGGCTCCCTGACCGTCTGCCGCGAATCACTGCGCCATTCTCATTTCCGCCGTAAACACGGCGATTCGTCTGCCCCTCACAGTGTATTGGAACCATGCGCAGCTCACCGCGTTGCGCATCAGGAGACCAGGCTATCGTTCACCCGTAATGCGCCACGACATGAGCCAGTACATAGGTGACGAGAGACAGATCGAACTCCCGCCTTTTGGCAGGAGACCCAATGCAAGCGATCCGGAGTCCAACCAATCATCTGCTGCGAGTCCAGCCCGCAGCGGAGACCGAAGCGTTGAGTCCGCATCTCGAAATCGTCGAGTTAGTCAGGAAAACTGTCCTGGTTGAAGCGGGCAGCCCGCTGACGCATGTCTATCTGCCTCACAGCGGCGTGATTTCGATGCTGGCCCGGCTCTCCGAGAGACAGACGGTTGAAGTGGCGACCGTCGGCCGCGACG
>JAQGKJ010000512.1 GCA_028290165.1 Bradyrhizobium sp.
CTTCATGCAGGATGTAGTAGCCCGAGACCTGCGGGGTGCCGTGCCGCGAGATCAGCGCGAACGGATAGAGCGTGACCGGCGTATTGCCGACATTGCTGACGTCATCCTTGATCGTGAACAAATAGCGGTCGTCGATCGAGATGGTGCGGCGGAAGGTGAGGCCGTCGCCATTGTCACATTTCAGCGTCACCGGCGTGGTCGGGGTCAGGCTGCCGCTGCCCTCCTGCTCCCACACCGTGTTCTGGTCGGGAATTTTCACCGTCGAGCCGCTGGCGGCGACCCAGCCGAATTCCGCATAATAGGGGCTCGCCGTGCCGGACGGCGAGTACAGCACGATCGGGGGCGAAGCCGGATCGACGGTTTCGCGGAACTGCACCAGCGACAGATCGTCGATGCGCGCGCCCTTCAGCGAGATGCTCCCCGAGAGGCGCGGGGTGTCGATCTTGACGCGCGGCGAAGCGGCAATCGCGGTATCGCGGCTGACGGCGGGAGCAGCGGACGCCGGCTGATTTGCCGCGGGCACGTTAGGCGCCGGCGCCGAGCCGGCCTGCGGCGTGGTCAACGGGGTGCCTGTGCTTCCGGGCAACGGGGTGGGCTTCACCAACTCGCTCTGCGCCTGCTGCGCGGCCCGCTGCTTTTCCATCTGCGGCACGTTGTAGAAATACTGCCACGCGATCAGCACGAGGCCGGACAGAATGACGGCGAGGATGGTGTTGCGATTATCGATCATTTTTTAAGGTCTCGTCATTCAATTCGGTTTGCGGCCTGCGCCAGGGTCTTTTGACGCCTTTTCCTTACGCGAACCGGTAGCCCTTTTGCTCGAAAACGCTTTACTTGGCTTCGACACGAGGCTCCTGGGCTGCCGGTCGAGGCGGGTAAGCGCCGAACGGAGATCCTCAAGCAGGGTCGCGAAGTCGCTGGTCAGGGTGGCCCGACGGCCGACTAGCACATAATCACTGTGGGGTCGCATTGTTATGACGTCCAGCCGCTTCACCAGTTCGCGAAGCCGGCGCCGGATGCGGTTGCGCTCGGTGGCGGTGCCGTTCTTCTTGGTAATGGTGAAGCCGACCCGGATCGGCCCGTCATCGTCACGGCGCCTAGCCTGCACCACAAAGGCAGCGCTGTTCACCCGCGCGCCATTGGCAACGGCGAGGAAGTCCGCCCGCTGCCTTAGCCGATCCATGATGAAATCTCCGGGAAGCCCGGCTCAGGCGCTCAGGCGCTTGCGTCCGCGCGCGCGGCGTGCGGCGAGGACCTTGCGGCCGCCGGTCGTCGCAAGGCGGGCGCGGAAGCCGTGACGGCGCTTACGCACCAGTTTGCTGGGTTGATAGGTCCGTTTCACGGGTCGTTCTCCGCTGACAATTTGCCTGCTAAGCCGACAATTTGCCTGACAAATGAGGTAAGTCCGGTGATGCTGGCCGGCCCAAAGTAGGCCATTTTCCGGCCCAAAATGAGCCGCACCCGGTCGGACCGGGTCATCGCGGACAATTGGCGCGGCTTATACGGGAGCGACCCGTCTTCGTCAATCTGGCGGCTTGCCACATTTGCCGCGCTTCCGGGCCCCCTCGAAATTGCGCAATTTGGTCGAATTTATCAATGTTTGCGGTGTTTTTAAATGCGAGGATAGCGAGTGGCCGGTGCGCGCACTAGATGACGGACCGACGGACATTAGCGATCCGTAATTTGACCGGTCCCGGAGCGCACCCCATCCTCAAACGCGAGGCGTCGAAAGCAGATATCGTGTCAGTGACCGAGGAACAGCCGACAACGGAACCGCCGCGGGCAAAGCCGCCGCGCCGGCTCGGTCTGTCCGGCAAGTTGCTGCTGCTCACCATTCCGCTCGTCATGATCGCGGGAATGCTGATCTACGTGCCTGCGATCGCGAATTTCCGGATGAACCGGCTGAACGATCGCCTTGCGGCGGCGAATACGGCGGCGCTGGTGCTGGATGCCGCCCCTTCGGGCATGGTTCCGGATTCGCTGGCGCGGCAGATCCTCAGCAGCATCGGCGCGCGGGCGGTCGCCATCAAGATGGGGCAGCAGCGGCGGCTTTTGGCCAGCGCCGGTTTGCCGGCCGCAATCGACCACGACGTCGACATGCGGTCGATGACGGTGTGGTCGGCGATCGTCGATTCCTTTGAGATCATGCTGGAGAGCGGCAACCAGACGATCCGCGTGGTCGGCCCCACGCCCGGCGGCGGGCAGTTCATCGAGGTCGTGATCGACGAGCAGCCGTTGCGGCAGGCGATGTACCGGTTTTCCCGGAATCTGCTGCTGGTCTCGCTCGGGATCGCGGCGCTCACCGCGGGGCTGGTCTATCTGGCGCTGCATTTCCTGTTCGTGCGGCCGATGCGGCGCCTGACCGCAAGCCTTGTCGGTTTCCACGAAAATCCCGAAAGCTCGGCACGGATCATCGTGCCCAGCCAGCGCGGCGACGAGATCGGCGTTGCGGAGCGCGAATTGTCCGACATGCAGCGCGACCTCGTGTCGATGCTGCACCAGAAGAGCCGGCTCGCGGCGCTCGGGCTTGCGGTCTCGAAGATCAACCACGATTTGCGCAACCTGCTGGCGTCCTCGCAGCTATTGTCCGACCAGCTCGCCAGCGTGCCCGATCCGCGGGTGCAGCGCTTTGCGCCCAAACTGATGCGCTCGCTGGAGCGCGCCATCGCGTTCTGCCAGTCGACGCTGTCCTATGGCCGCGCGCAGGAGGCCGCCCCCGACCGCCGGATGATTCTGATCGAGCCTGTGGTTACCGAGGTCCGCGAAACCGCGGGCCTTGCCTCGGATGCGTCGATCAGCTGGATCACCGCGATCGAGCGCGGGCTCACCATCGACGCCGATCCCGATCAGCTGTTTCGCGTGCTGCTCAATCTGGTGCGCAACGCGGCGCAGGCGCTGGAAGGCAGGCCCCGGAGCGACGCCGCGAGCATGCAGATCCGCATCACCGGCCGTCGCGAAGGCTCGGTGGCGATCGTCGAGGTTTCCGACACCGGTCCCGGCGTGCCCCAAAAGGCCCGCGATCATCTGTTCGAGGCCTTCCAGACGTCCGGCCGCCCCGGCGGCAGCGGGCTGGGGCTTGCCATCGCCGCCGAGCTGGTCCGCGCCCATGGCGGTGACATCCATCTGGTGGAAGGCACCATCGGCGCCACCTTCCGGATCGCGATCCCGGACCGGCCGGTGGAACTCCTCAGCGTCCGCAACGAACGGGCACGCGCGTAAACGCCGCCGTCTGACGCGCCCCGGAATGACGGGGGAAAATGGCGTGCTTTCCAGTCTGATTTAGACGGCCAGATGCCACCTTCCGGACCTTGCCAATCGAGGCCGGAGCGGGTAGCTAAAGCGCTCTTTCGCGACCTTCCGAATGAATTCTCGGATGCACACGGGCCGTTGAGCCCAAGGATGCCAAGCGAAAAACGCGCCCGTAGCTCAGCTGGATAGAGCACTAGACTACGAATCTAGGGGTCAGGAGTTCGAATCTCTTCGGGCGCGCCATTTAATCAATGACTTAGCTGCTACCGGGGCGTGCTGTTACCGAGACGTTACCGGATGCGTTACCGAAAGCCGCTGGCCGAAATTTCGGCCGAAAAAATCGGCGAAAAAGAAGAAGCCCGCTTCAATGTTAGGCACATCCCAGATGTCGTGTTTCACAAGGCATGAGCGATTTCGGCAAGCACCCATGCCGGCACGTCGCGGGTTTGAATAAGACCCGCTTCACCGAGATAAACGGCGTCATCAGGCGAATTAAGCGTCGGACTCGGGAACTCTGGGGACGAAAATCTTACGATTGTGAAATCGAGCGCGGCCCCAGAATTAAGGAAACGCCGAACAATGGCGGTTCTTGGATACTCGTCAGGTCGCGCGCTCACCACTGACATCATTCTCAGCGCAATTCTTGAATCAACTCCAGGACTAACCGGTCGCCGGTAAGCGTTAGGAAGTTGGTCTCTCTCGTCGATAAGCTTCTGCATCTCTTCCTCCAAATACGTCTCCAAAGTGCTTTCCTTAATGCCACGCTGACGAGGTATTTTTCTCGTTGGCTTCAGCCTTCCAAAGCCTTCGAGCGTCGCAATAGAGTCTTTGACGAATGAACTTCCGGCCGCGGCGATTAAGAGCCGAGCGGCGTCACGGGTGGTCATGGCGGCGGCTCCACGACCGTGACCTTTGAAAGAGATCATTCCGGCACGCCGGATGTTCCTCAAATGCTCGCGTGTGCTCTCGAATGGGATCCCCAGCGCCGTTGCAACTGCAATACAAAGTTCTCCAGATGTCGCCACGAGGTCGGCCTTCGTTCGAATCACGTGTCACAACGGTCAATTAACCATATCGCGCCCTCGTTTAAAATTCTATTGCGTCGTTGTCTTCAAAGTTGTAAAACAATTTTGAAAGGTTAGGTCCAGTGAGGAACGTCGAATATCGCGTGCTGGAAGGCACAAGCAAATTCATCGCAACTCCATTCTACGTTGACGACGATTTGCGCGCAAGAATCGTGTTGGGCGACCACGCTAAACGATGGTCGGATATTCGTCCCATGCTTGAGCGCGAAGGCCTTCCCAAGGCACGGCGGTCCATCGCAGGTCTCTACTACCTGCCGGCTCTTCTGCAGTTTCTCCAGAAACGCGAAGGCATTTCGGTAGCCTACGACTACAATGAAGACGGTCCGGAGAACTTCGGGCCGTGAAAACCCGTACCACGCGCCGCCGTCCCGTCACCGTGCAGCTCGGAGAACAGTCGCTGGAAATTCAGGCGCCTGGTTTCAAGGCGATCCGTCGTGGTACAGAAAAACAGTTCTACTGGATCAAGGATGACCACGCCGAGTTCGCACTTTACGAACCCAAGACGGTGCGCATCCATGTCGATGGTCTGGACCCGCAGGCGGCCTGCGAGCGCATTCAACGCATTTGCGTGCGTGAGCGAGAGGCGATGCTTGCCTGGGCTGACGACAATGCGTCAGACCGAGAGCGCCTCGGGCCGAAATATGATGGCACCTTGAACAGTGTCATCGTGCTTTATACCGACGACGAAGAAAGCTCCTTCCAAAATTTGAAGGACAATACCAAGCAAAGTTACGCAGATTCGTTGAAGGTTGTTGCTGACACGATTGGGCTTCGTCGTCTCGATTATCTTCATCCCAAGACTTTCCGCAGGTATTATAACAATTGG
>JAQGKJ010000515.1 GCA_028290165.1 Bradyrhizobium sp.
AAACCAAAGTGGAACTCGAACAGAAACGCGCTGCATCGGGGATAGTTGACGTCGTTGGTTCCGACGGTGTCCTCGATGATCGTGAACATCGGCCGGTCGCGCGGCGGCGCCGACCACAGATGATCTCCCTTGGTCGGATTGAGGCCGTGCATATGCCTGGTGCGGCCGCAATGGAAGAACTCCTTGTAGTCGTGCAGATTGAAGGCATTGAAGTCGAGGCATTGCCCTTTCCCGACTTGCTTGATGCGCAACACCTGCCCTCGCATGACCGGAATGCCTCTACCGGTCGTGGGGTCCATCACGAACTGATCGACGATCTGCCGCTCGGCCATGACCCTTCTCCTTCCTTGGTGGAAATCTCAGCGTGACAGGCGTTTAGACTTCGCGAATTCGCTGAAGCCCTGGCGGATGATCTCTTCGATCGATCGCATCTCAGGATCGTTCGCGGCAAGCTTCTGGATCATGTCTTCCTGTTGACCATTGATCTCGACCGTTACCGTTTTCGCGTTTGTCAATTTTGGTTTGCTGGACATCTTGATCGCTCCGCCGGGCCAGGGTTATTTCGCCTTAAGCTTGGAGAGGTCGAACATCAGCGACTCGCCCGCTTTATGAAATTCAGGAACCTTGATTGCGCCGGACTTGATGTCCTCGATCAGCGAAGCGACTTTTGCGTTGGCGTCCTTTGATACTTCGCTGGCGAGCCCCGGGTTTGGGATAAGCGCGCTGTAGCCGTCGAGGCCGTAGCGGTAAAATTTACCCGGCGTCAGTTTGCCGTTGTAGGCATTCACGATCATGTTCTGAAGAAGCTTGCCGAAGTCATAGACGACGCTGACCAGGATCGCCTTCGGCGCAAGGCTGGACTGATCGGCATAACTTGCGATGGCGTAGCTGCTGGAGTTTTCGGCGGCCGCAAAGACGCCTCGCGCCGCCTGGTCGGTCGCGGCAAAGACAACGCCGGCACCCGCGTCGATTTGGGCCTGAGCCGCTTCCTTCGCCTTGCCGGCATCTTCCCAGCTATTGATGTAGGTAGAGAGCGTCTTGACCTTGGGATTGGCGTACCGGGCACCGAGGCGGAAGCCTTCCATCTGGCGGGTCAAAACCGGGAAATCGAAAGCGCCGACAGAGCCGACCTGCCCGCTCTTGTTGACAAGCGCGCTGAGATACCCGGAGACAAAGGAGGCTTCGCCTTGCGCGACGTCGTAAGCCCAGAAGTTCGGCGGAAGCGGGCCCTCCGGCGGCACCGTCGCGAACAAGAATGTTGTTTTTGGAAAGCCTTTCGCCGCGGTCACCGCGGCGTCGGCAAAGGTACCGCAGTGAAGAATCACAATTCCATAGCCGCGGGAAGCGTAATCCCGCGCAGCGGCCTCGACCTGTGCGGGAGTAACGCTCTCGCTGTAATCGAGCGTCATCTTGACGCCGGCTTCCTGCAGTTCTTTCTGCGCGGCCTGGGCACCCATGTAGCCGGCCTGACTCCACGACTGGTCGTTGACCTGGCCACAGGGAATATAGGCGACTTTGATCTCCGCCGCCGACACGGCCGACGACGGTCCGATCAATACAAGAGCTGCAAATGTAACGACGATTAAATTTCTCATGGTCTCGTCCCTTTCGAGGTCTGCAAGGCGGAAACTGCGATACGATCGGTGGCACTTTGCGACGATGCCGTTATCGGGGCGGCAACGTCAGAGTCAGCGGAGACGCTGGCCGTCGAGAGCGGAGCTCGTTTGGCGCGGCGGAGATAGGGTTGATTCATCGCGGCGGGATAAGAGGCGGTACCCGCGAAGATCGTGATGACGACGATCGTGAGGACGTAAGGTACCGCGGTCAGCAGCGCGGATGGGACAGGAATGCCCATTGCCTGCATCCGGAGTTGAAGAGCTTCCGCGGCGCCGAAAATCAGGCACGCGCCGGCGATCCGCCAGGGATTCCAGCCGCCAAAAACAACGACCGCCAGGGCCACGAAGCCGCGGCCGGCCGTCATATTGTCGAGATACGCGCCGAGTTGAGCGATTGAGAGGGTGGCGCCGGCAACACCGGCGAAAGCGCCACCCACCGTCACAGCGGCCAGCCGCAAATGCCACACGTCGAGACCTGCGGTATCGACGGCGGCCGGGTTTTCGCCAACCGCGCGAACGTTCAGTCCCCACACCGTGCGCTGGAGCAGAAACCAGCAGGCCGGGACCATCAGGAAGGCGATGTATGTAATCGCGGTCTGCGAGAACAGCGCACGGCCGATGTAATCGATATTGCTGAGAAACGGCAGCCGATATGGCGGCATATTCTTGATCGACGGAATCACCCGGGCACCGGTGAACAGAGATCGATAGACGAGGCTGGCGAGCCCCAGACAAAACAGGTTAGCCACGATGCCCGTCGCCACCTGATCGGCGCCCCACAGCACCGTTAATACGCCGAAGGCCAAGCCTGCGATGGCGCCGACCACCAGCGCGGCAGCGAAGCCTACCCACAGACCGCCGCTCCAGTAAGCGAACACAAAGCCTGTAAGAGCGCCGAGCGCCATGATGCCTTCAATGCCGACGTTGAGAACACCGGCGCGTTCACTCACCGCTTCACCCAGCGCGGCAAGGAGAAGCGGCGTCGCGATCCGCACGGCCGCGCCAAGCATGGCAGTAAGCGCCGCAAGCGTCAGAAGCTCGGAAAAGCTGAACGTCATCGGCGCTTGCCCGCGCCCGAGGTCAGCAGCGACAGCAAGATGAAACCCTGGATGACCCAGACGAGTGCAACCGGTATGCCGATCGCACGTTGCATGGCGTTGGCACCGACATTGATCGCGGCGAGAAACAACGCGGAAACGATCGCCCCCAGCGGACTGAGATCGGCGAGAAGCGCGACCGCGATGCCGGTATAGCCAAAGCCCGGTGAAAGCTGGTTAGGCAAATTGTGATGAATGCCGGCGACTTCGCCAAAGCCGGCGAGGCCCGCAACACCGCCGGCGAGCACGAAGCTCAGCAGGCTTGTGCGCTCCACCGGCATTCCCGCAACACGTGCCGCACGTGGATTCTGGCCGATGGCACGAACTTGATAACCGAAGACGGAGCGGTTCAGCAGCCAATAAACCAATCCAGCGGCAGCAACCGCGACAAGCAGGTTGGCGTGCAACCGCGTACCCGGAATCAGGATCGGCAGATACGCCTCCGGCACGATTGGCTTGGTCACAGGGGTCACGCCCGAAGCCCAGGGATCGCTGATCAAATAGGTTGCGAAAATCACCGCCAGGAAATTCATCATGATGGTGACGATGACCTCGTTGGCGCCAAAACGTGTTTTCAGAAAGCCCGGTACCGCGCCCCAGATCGCACCCGCGACAAACGCCGCGATGAACATTGCCGGTATGATCAAGGGCAGCGGAAGATGGAGATTATTGAAGCCGAGCCAGACCGTCGCGATTGCCCCGAGATAGAGCTGACCGTCGGCTCCCACGTTCCACATGCCGGCGCGGAAGCAAAGAATGGCGGACAGCGACGTAAGCAGGATCGGCGCCGCATAAATCAGGGTTTCTCCAATCGCGTTCAACGATCCCATGGATCCGAAAATCATGGCGCCGTAGACGGTCAACGGATTGATACCAAACGGCATCAGGCAAAGACCAACGATGACGAAAGCCAGGACGACTATTCCGACCCGGCTCGTGAGCAGCGGGCGCAGCACCGAAGGCTGCAGCTTCGCGGAACTGACCGTTTGAATGCTCACGCCGCCCTCCGCTCATCGCCGAGCATCAGGTGACCGATGATCTCAGGAGTGGCGTCGGCGCGATCCAGCGTGCCTGCGATTTGACCGTTACGAAGAACCGCGATGCGATCGCTGAGCGACATTATTTCTTCGAGTTCAGTCGAGACCAGCAGGATCGCAACCCCGCTGTTGCGCAGTTCCATAAGCCGTGCATGAACGTAGTCGATAGCCCCAATGTCGAGACCGCGCGTCGGCTGCATCGCAATGAGCAACTTCGGCTTCCGCGCCATTTCGCGGCCGAGAATCAGCTTCTGCTGGTTTCCGCCGGAAAGATTTCGGATCAGGGTCTGCGCGCCGTTACAGCGAATCGCATAATCCTGGATCAGTTTTTGCGCGAACGACACGATTTCACTTCGCGCCAGCAGACCCCTGCGCCGGAACGGCGCGTCGCGATAGCTCACAAGCACCGCGTTCTCGGCAATTGTGAAATCCAGCACGAGACCGTCGCGGTGGCGGTCTTCCGGTATATGCCCGACACCCCGGCGCAGAATGCCTACCGTCGATTCGTATTTGATCGTTTCACCGCACAGGATAACGTCGCCGGCGGTAGCGGGCAGCAGCCCCGTTATGACTTCGGCGATTTCGCGCTGACCGTTGCCTTCGACGCCGGCAATCCCCACGATTTCACCCGCTCGTACGGTCAGTCGCACGCCTCGCAGCGCAGAACTGCCTCGGCTGGTCGCCGCCTCCACATTCATCAACTCGAGCACGATTGAGTTTGACGACACTGCTTCGCGAGCGAGTTGCACGCTACGACTACGTCCAATCATTTGTGAAACCAGCATTTCGGTGGTGGTTTCCGCGACCTTCCAGGTGCCGATCATCCGCCCCGCCCGCATCACGCTGGCGCGATCGGCGACCTCCATCACTTCGGCCAGTTTATGGGTGACCAGCAGGATGCCGAGCCCCTCGCGCGCGAGATCGCGCAGGACGGCAAGAAGTTTGGTGATTTCCTGCGGTGTCAGGACCGCCGTCGGTTCGTCTAGGATCAGGACGCTCGCGCCGCGCACCAGCGCCTTGAGAATTTCAACCCGCTGTTGCTCACCGACCGAAAGTTGTCCCACAGGACGGTCGAGATCGACGTCCATGCCATATCTCTTTGCCAACGCGCCGACCTTATCGGCTGCCTTGCTCGTCTCGAGAAGACGCTTGCCCCCGATCTCGCTGCCGAGAATGAGATTTTCGAGCACGGTCAACGTCGGAACCAGCATGAAGTGCTGGTGGACCATGCCGATCCCGGCTTTTATGGCATCCTGGGGCGAATTCAGCGCCAGCGGCTCGCCGCGCAATTCAAGCCGGCCGCTGTCAGGAAGCTCCAATCCGTACAGCACCTTCATGAAGGTCGATTTGCCGGCACCGTTCTCGCCCAGCACGGCGTGGATTTCGCCGGCATATAAATCGAGCGTGACGTCGGAGTTTGCCGTTACGCTGCCATAGGTCTTCGTGACCTCGATGGCATGAAGGAGTGGTGCTGCCGACGTACTCAAGGGACCACTCGCTCCGCTCTTCGTTGACGAGAGGCAGAATTCAAGTTGGGATGTTTATTGTCAAGTTCTTGAATGATGATAAAGTCGGCACCGTCGGCTCAAATTCGCTGCAAGCGCCGGATTTAAAGGCAAATTGTTATCTCCAGTTGCGTCGCAAGCCTCGGCCAGCTTGGAGTGGAGAACTTGACATGAACCGCATTCAAGTAGTTGAAGAAGGTTGTTATAAAACGCGGCGCCAGATATATCGTGCGTGGGAAAAAATCGCCGAATGACCAGGACAAAGCAACGCCAAGCCGCCGGGTTGTCAGCAAACGACGCAGACCTGAACGAGATGCGCATCAGTTCAAAGCTTCGTCATGCGCGGCGGCTTCGTGGCCAGACCTTGAAGGAGGTCGCCGCCGCCGCCGATTGCTCCGAATCATTGCTCTCGAAGATTGAAAACGGCCATGCCACCCCGTCGCTG
>JAQGKJ010000530.1 GCA_028290165.1 Bradyrhizobium sp.
TCTGGCAGATGTGGATTTGGTGGTCACGAGCTACGGTTTTCTGGCACGCTCGCCCTGGTTAGGTACCGCGTCGTGGCGATTGGTCGTGCTTGACGAAGCGCAAGCCATCAAAAATCCGGCCGCCAAACTTACCAAAACGGTCAAGCAACTTCGCGCCGACGCCCGTATCGCGCTGACTGGTACGCCCATCGAGAACCGGCTCAATGACCTGTGGTCAATCTTCGACTTCATCAATCCCGGGCTGTTGGGATCGCCGACGCAGTTTTCGTCTTTTGTCAAAGGTCTCGCGGATCGACCTCACGCTCCCTTTGAGCCGCTGCGCGACCTGGTGCGCCCCTACATCCTGCGGCGCCTGAAGACAGACAAGAGCATCATTGCCGACTTGCCCGACAAGACGGAAATGAAAGCCTTCTGTTCCTTGAGCCGCAAGCAGGCCGCGCTCTACCAGCAAGCGGTCGAGGAACTTGCACGCCAGCTCGACGAGGTCGATGGAATGCGGCGAAAAGGCTTGGTTCTCGCCTTCCTCATGCGGCTGAAGCAGATCTGCAACCATCCCTCGCAGTGGCTCGGCGATGGCGCTTGGGCCGAGGAGGACAGCGGTAAGTTCGCGCGTCTGCGCGACATCATGGAGGTGATTGCGGCACGGCAGGAGAAGGTTTTGATCTTCACCCAGTTCAAGGAGACAACGGCATCGCTCGCGGCGTTCGCCGGCTCCGTGTTCGGGCGGGCCGGCCTCGTCCTGCACGGCGAGACCGAGATCAAGAAGCGCAAGGAACGGGTGAGCCAGTTCCAGGCGGATGAAAATATTCCGTTCTTCGTGCTCTCTCTCAAGGCTGGCGGCACGGGGCTCAATCTTACCGCGGCCTCGCATGTCATCCATTTCGACAGGTGGTGGAACCCGGCGGTGGAAAATCAGGCTACCGACAGGGCGTTCCGAATCGGGCAGACTAGGAATGTTCTCGTCCACAAGTTCGTTTGCCGCGGCACTGTAGAGGACAAGATCGACCAGCTGATCGAGTCGAAGCAGCAACTTGCCGGGGATTTGCTTGGCGGCGGGTCTGAGATGGTGCTGACCGAGATGAAGGATGAGGACCTGCTGAAGCTCGTGGCTCTCGATTTGAGCGCGGCGGCGAAGGAGGGGTGAGGGATGAGCTATTTTGAATGGGGTCCCTATGTGCCGGTGGCCGAGAAACGGCGGCAGGCGGAGCGCAAGCTGGCCAAGCTCAAGAAGCGGGGGCAATGCGTCGCTCCCGTGACGATCGAGGGCCGCACGATTGCCAAAAGTTTCTGGGGCAAGTCCTGGTGCATCAACCTGGAGCGCTACAGCGACTTCGAGACGCGCATACCGCGCGGCCGAACCTACGTCCGCAACGGCTCCGTCCTCGACCTGCAAATCGCCAGGGGCGAGGTCGCAGCGATGGTCGCCGGTTCTTCGCTCTACAAGGTCAAGATCACCATTGCGCCTGTCACGGCGGCGCGCTGGAAGGCTATCTGCCGGGATTGCGCAGGAGCGATCGACTCTGTGGTTGAGCTACTGCAAGGTCGCCTGGCCAAAGGCGTCATGGACCGTGTCTGTCGGCAGGGCGACGGACTTTTCCCGTCGCCCGAGGAAATCAAGCTGACTTGCAGCTGTCCGGACTGGGCAGACATGTGCAAGCACGTTGCGGCGGCGCTCTATGGCGTTGGTGCCAGGCTCGACGAAAATCCGCAACTTCTCTTCGAGCTGCGCGGCGTGGACGAAAATGATTTGTTCGCCAATGCCGGACAAGATCTTGCGCTAACAAGCGCAGGGCCCAGTGCGGCGAAAATACTCGATAACAGCGATGTCGCAGCGCTGTTCGGGTTGGAAATGGCCGAATCGGCCACTCCCCATGCTGCTGTTCCCGCCGCCCCAAAACGGCACATGCGTTCGGGCACGTCGAAAGAAACCAAGACGGAGGTCGCGACAAAGTCGGCGCTGGAAAAGAAAAGTAACCCACCCCATGTAACGCGGACTAAGTCGGGAGGCAAAAAGCCAAGTCCGGCTGGCGCCACCAAGGGAGGCGCGCAACCACGACATCGGCGTTCCACCTAACGTACCCTGTCAGCTGAGGTTCATGGAGCGATGAACCGGAAGAACCGGACCGCACTCGCAGATCGTCTCGTCAGGGCCGCGGAGGCGGCGCTTGCCGTTCAAGATTATGTGAGCCCGATCGACGCACTCGTCGGGATCGGCTGGCTTGACGTCAGCACGGTGGAGCGCTGGCGGCGGGGTCAGGTCGATTGCCTCGAAGGCGCGATGCAGATCACCCCGCCGCGCATTTTGGAAGCGTTGAAGCTGTTCCAGTCCTGGGCAACTGGCAAAGGCTTGTCGCCAAACCTTACCGACTATGTGGCGCGCGGACCGCAAAGTCAGATGCTGCGCTTCAGCCGAAGCGGAGACCCTGCCATCGAGGCGCTGTACCGGACCCGCTGGTTTTCGCAACAGCTTTCCGAGAAGAAACGCGAACGCTTGGCAAAGAAAGCAAGCCGTGCCCCTGATCTGGTGGTGGTCCAGCCGTTGAACCGCGAATGGAAGTGCCACCGATGTAGCGGCACCGGTGATCTGTTGATTATGGAAAATTCCGGTCCGGCCTGCCTGCGCTGCGTTCGCCTTGATGACCTCGAGTTCTTGCCGGCCGGCGACGCGCTGCTCTCGCGGCGGGTGAAGGCGAAAAGCACGAGATGTGCTATTGTCGTTCGCTTCAGCCGGAGCCGTCGCCGCTACGAGCGACAAGGTCTGTTGGTCGAGCCGCAGGCTGTGGCGGATGTGCAGCGCGAGTTCGAAACACGACGAGGCGGATAAATTGATGCGTTAGACGCTCAGTGTGGGCCGGCCCCTGCACTGGCACGCCCTGTTGAGGGTACGCTTGGCGATGGTGGGCGGCGGTTCGATTCCGCTTTTCTATCCACACGAGCGCGCTTGCGGATTTTCTAGTCTGTGATTCAATGAAGGCATATAAGCAAAATCAATTCTCCCGCGGTTTCCCACGCTCACCCTGTGCGGACAAGACGTCATGACCCCAGCCAATCCCGCCTTCCGGAGCACGGCTTTATTGAAGCCGGGAGCTGTTGACCTCGTGCTGCTCCGACGTGTCCATGGCGGTGACGTTGCGCTCGCACTGGATGCTTCGGCCACCGAGCGCATGCGGGCCGCACAGGCCGCGGTCGCGGACATCGTTGACAACGACAAGGTGGTCTACGGGATCAACACTGGCTTCGGCAAGCTGGTGAGTACGCGCATCAGCAACAATCAGCTGGCCCAACTGCAACGCAATCTGGTGCTGTCGCACAGTGTCGGCACCGGTGAACCCTTGGCACCGGCTGTTGTCCGATTGGTGCTCGCGACCAAGGTCGTGAGCCTGGCGCGTGGGCATTCCGGCGTACGGCCCGCGCTGGTCGATGCGCTGCTCGCGCTGTTCAACGCCGGCATCACGCCCCGCATTCCGGCAAAAGGATCGGTCGGAGCGTCCGGGGACCTCGCCCCGCTTGCGCATCTGGCGTGCGTGCTCATCGGTGAAGGCGAAGCTTTTACCGCCGATGGAAAAATCGTAACCGGGGTCGAAGCCATGGCACGGGTCGGCCTAGAACCCTTTGTGCTGGGCGCCAAGGAGGGCCTGGCCCTGCTCAATGGCACGCAAGTATCGACCGCGCTCGCGCTTGCCGGCCTGTTCGGAGCGGAAGATGTCTTCGCGGCGGCCTTGATCTCTGGGGCACTTTCGCTCGAAGCCATCATGGGATCTACAAAACCCTTTGATCCGCGAATCCAGGAGGCGCGAGGCCAGCCAGGGCAGATGGCCGTTGCGGCCGCGGTGCTTGGTCTTCTCGAAGGCAGCGAGATCGTCCCGTCTCATGCCGATTGCGGGCGCGTGCAGGATCCATACTCGATCCGCTGCATCCCGCAGGTGATGGGCGCATGTCTCGACAACCTGTGCCACGCTGCGCGCGTCCTGGTGATAGAGGCCAATGCAGCGTCGGACAATCCGCTGGTCTTTGCCGAGACCGGCGAGGTGATCTCCGGCGGCAACTTTCACGCCGAGCCCGTGGCCTTTGCCGCGGACATTCTCGCGCTCGCGATAGCCGAGATCGGCGCCATGGCGGAGCGGCGTATCGCCCTATTGGTCGACAGCGGATTGTCGGGCCTGCCGCCCTTCCTGGTGCGCGAAGGAGGGCTCAACTCCGGCTTCATGATCGCGCAGGTTACCGCCGCAGCCCTCGTATCGGAGAACAAGTCGCTGGCCCACCCGGCAAGTGTCGACAGCCTCCCGACTTCGGCCAATCAGGAGGATCACGTCTCGATGGCAACTTACGCGGCCCGCCGGTTAGGCGACATGGTGAACAACACGGCCGTTGTGGTCGGCATCGAGGCGATGGCCGCGGCGCAGGGTGTCGAGTTGAGGCGCCCCCTGAAGAGCTCACCGCTGGTCGAGGCGGAGTTCGCTGCCATCCGCTCCAGAGTTGCCTTCCTCGAGGCCGACCGCTACCTCGCGCCTGATATCGAGGCCATGAGGCTTTGGGCCCTGCACGCCGACGGTCGCAGATGTCCGGCGTTGCTCGCAGGCATACTGCCTAGTCAACGCGGGGCACTGTCCTGATCGCGCGGCTAACGTTTGCTCTTGCTCGCAAGCCGCTCGTTGAACGAGCGGAGGTTGATCACCGTTCTCTGGTGCGTTCCGCTGCCGATCTCCTCCAGCTCGTCGCGCGCCGATACCTTGAACTCGATGCGCTTGCCCTCGACCTTGATCACCTCGGCTTCGGCACGAGCGGTATGACCGACCGGCGTTGCGGCGAGGTGCCGTACGCTGATTTCGGTGCCGACCGCGCTTTCACCCGGCTCCAGATATGGCCGGATCGCATTGAGCGCGGCGTTTTCCATCATCAGGACCATGACGGGGGTCGCCAGCACCTGCGGCAGCATCGCGTCCTTGAATTGATTGGCGAGATGCTCAGGCAGCACATGCAGCGTGAACGTTCCCCTCGTTCCCGGCGGTATCGGGCGCATTCGTTGTCTCCGGTCTCGCTGATGATGATAGGCCGGTTTTGCAACCGCTCCCATTAAATAGCGGTTCAGAGTCCCATCGCCGTGAGGGCGATCAGGATTTTGGTGCTTCACACAGCCCTGACTTGACCAGGGCCGGGTGCAGGCTCGCCGACGCGCTGATGCAGCCTGCCTTGGCATATTCGATCGCTTCGTCTTTGCGATGTTCGTCGAACAGGATCAGCGCCAGATAGCTCTCGAAGTGGACCTTGGATGCCGGGGTCAGCAGCACGCGCAGGATATCTTTTTCCGAAAGGCCGATCTTCATTTGCGTCTCGGCGCTGGGCAGATCGCTGGCCTGGACCAGTGCGATTGCCTTATAGAGCCGGGCACGCGGATCGCGCGGGTATTGCCTGACGAGATCAGGTGCCTTGGCGATGATGGCATCAAGGCCCTTGGGGATTGCAGCCTCCGGGATCAGGAAACGCTGGAGATTGTAGATCTGGTACTCATGGGCGTTGGCCATCGCCGAGTAGCCGGTCGCGAGCAGGCCCAGGGCGACGATTGCCGCCGCGACCTGCATCAGCGAGGGTATCGCGTCGCGCTGGCGCCAGATAACCAGCAGGATCGCTGCTACCATCGAACCCGCGATGGCGCCGCCGAAATGCGCGCCGTAATCGACCGCGCTCGCGCTGAAGCTGGTGCCGAGCGGAATCAACGAAGGAATGAGAAGCCGCAGCGCATTGTATTGCAGGCTCCGGCGCTCCGAACCGGCTTCATGGTGAAATCCCAGAACGAAAGTCGCGGCGAGCACAGCCATGATCGCGCCGGACGCGCCGACGGAGACGACATTGTGAGCGTTCACGGCGAGCGACATCAGGGAGCCGGCAATGCCGCCGATGATGAACACCGCGGCGAACCACGACCGTCCGATCATCCTTTCGAGGACCCGGCCGGCGTACCAAAGCACGATGCCATTGATGACGACGTGGGTGATCTCGAGATGCAGCAGTGGCGCCGAGAGCAGCCGATACCACTGGCCCTGATCGACCACGAGCGGATATTGCAGCCCGCCGAACGCCATCAGCGTCAGGACGCCCGGCCGAAGCGCATCGCTCCATGGCTGGACACCGAATGAAATTTCGGCGGCGAAGATCAGGCCCATCATGATCAGAATGATGGCCGTGACGACCGGCGTCGGCGCGGCGATGGGTTGTGCGGGCATCGCCGGCATCGGCGCGGCAGGCAGCGAACTCGTATGAATCGATTCGATGGTCGTCACGGCGCGGCCCTCTGGTTCGGGAAACACTCAAAGCCGCCACGATTGGGACCGGACCTATTCTGTGCCATCCGAATCCCGCGTCGCGGTGTTTCCAGATTCTAGTTCAGACGCCGATGCAGTTATGTGATGCCTGTCACAAAAATAAGCCCGCTCACCCCTTCGGTTTCCCCGTCGATCCCCGCACGATCAGCGTCGGCTCCAGCACCACGCGCTCGCGGCGGGCGGCGGGGCCGGCGATCTCATCGAGCAGCAGGCGGGCGGCCTGGTTACCCATCTCTCGCTGCGCGATGCGCACCGTGGTCAGCGGCGGCGACAGCATGTCGACATAGGGCATGTCGTTGTGGCCGACGACTGACACGTCAGCCGGGCACCGCAACCCGCGCTCGCGAAGTGCATCGTAGATGCCGAGCGCCAAGAGGTCGTTGGCGGCCACGATCGCCGTCGGCGCATGCTTGCGATCGAGCAGGCGCAGTGCGGCGAACCGTCCCTGCTCGCGCGTGTAGGCGCGGGCGGTCTCGATCATGATGCTTTGCGCCGGCAAGCCCGCGCGCGCGGCGGCTTCCTTGAATCCCGCCCGCCGCAGCGCGCCGGTCGAGACGTGCTGGGGGCCCGCGATATGGCCGATGCGGACGTGGCCAAGCCCAGCGAGATGTTCGACGGCGAGCCGCATGCCGGCTGCGTCGTCGGTGGCGACCGCCGGCAATCGCCGGCCGGCATCGGTGCGGTTGACCAGCACGACGGGAATCGACGCCGCGAGGCAATGGCCGACAACGGGATCATTCAACGTCACCGTCGCGAGCACGAGGCCGTCAACGCCGCGCGCGATCAGTTTGTCGACCAGGTCCTGCTGTCGCGCGCGGTCGGGCCCGACGTCGACGACGATGGTTGCATAACCCTCCGCGCTTAGCGTTTCCGTGATGCCGGAGAGCATCGGCGGGAATCCGGGGTCGGCGATATCGGGCGCGAGCACACCGATCAGGCCGGAGCGTCCGGTGCGCAGGCCCGCGGCGGTCACGTTCACTTGATAGCCGAGCGCCGCCGCCGCCGCGCGAATGCGCCTGGCCACCTCGGGTGCGACCAGATGGCTCATCGCGCCGCTGAGCGCGCGCGACACGGTCGAGGGATGCACGCCGCATTTGGCGGCGACATCCTTGATCGTCGGCCGTGACGACGCGACAGTTCTGGCGGCGCGTCCGGCTCCGGTTTTGCTGTTGTGCACCATTCGAAGGTAAGTTCCGTCGTCGCGTCAAAGCCCGGCGGCGGGCATAGCAGGCCCGCATCGCCAACCTTGACAGACCCCCTTAAAACCCTTTATGCAATCGATTGCAATAACTCCAGCCGGTCATCCCCCATGAATGTTTCGAACGCGCTGTCGCCGCATCTGATCCGCCCCGAGCATCTCGATCCGCATTGGCGCTGGGATCGGGCGATACCCTCGCATGGCCATGTCTCCGTCGATTTCGAGCGCCGGGTCGATTTCGACCGGCTGCGCCATTATCGCCTCGCCCGCGCGCGTGCGGCATTGAAGGCGTCGCCCTGCGGGGCGTTGCTGCTGTTCGACGTCAACAACATCCGTTACGTCTCCGGCACCAAGATCGGCGAGTGGGAGCGCGACAAGCTCTGTCGCTTTGCGTTGCTGGCCGGCGACGGCGAGCCGATTGTCTGGGATTTTGGCTCGGCCGCCGTGCATCACCGCATCTACTGCGACTGGCTGGTGCCGGATAATTGCCACGCCGGCATGCTCGGCATGCGCGGCACGGTGCCGCCCGCGGTCGGGCTGATGAAGGCGCATGCCGAAGAGGTCATGAGCCTGCTGCGCGCCGCAGGCGTCGCCGACATGCCGGTGGGCGTCGATATCGCGGAAACTGCGATGTTCTTCGAGCTGCAGAAGGCGGGCATGAAGGTCGTCGACGGCCAGCAGGTCATGCTGGATGCGCGCGAGATCAAGAACATCGACGAGATCATGCTGCTCAACCAGGCCGCCGCCATGGTCGACGGCGTCTATCATTCGATCTATGAGGC
>JAQGKJ010000594.1 GCA_028290165.1 Bradyrhizobium sp.
CCGCCACATGACCGAACGCGCCACATCGGGCGATCGGTTCGGCCGGCTGGTGGCGACTTCGAGCCTTGCCTCGCTGTTCGGCACCGCGCGCAACGAGCACTATGCCGCGACCAAGGCCGCCATCAACGCGCTGGTCCGCGCGCTCGCGGTCGAACTGGCGCGCCAGGGCGTCACTTCCAATGCGATCCTGCCGGGTTGGATCAAGAGCGACATGACGGCAAAAGTCCTTGCCGATGAAAAATTCGTCGGCGCGGTGATGCCCCGGATTCCGATGCGCCGGTTCGGCGAGCCATCGGATTTCGGCGGCATCGCGGTCTACCTGATGAGCAAGGCGTCATCGTATCACACGGCCGATTGTTTTGTCATTGACGGGGGCTATACGGCGTATTGAGATGCTAGCGTGGTCGAGATCGGCCATGATAGAACCTCAATTGTGATCGCCCGGCTTAACCGGGCGACCTAGTATTCCAGAGGCGCCGGAGATCAATCGAGAAGCCGCGGCGTACTGGATCACCCGTCAAGCCGGGTGATGACAGCTATGGGGCTGCCCCTCAACAAAGAGACCTTTCGAAATGCTTGCCTCGCAGCGCGACCTGTTCCAGATGCCGCGCGACATTTGTTACCTGAATTCGGCCTCGTACAGCCCGCTGCCGCTGCGAACGCTGGAAGCCGGCCGCGCCGCGGTTTTACGCAAGGGCACGCCCTGGACGCTCGAGCCTGCGTTTGCCAACGGCCAGCATGCGCGTGCGCGGACTGCGGCGGCGCGCTTGATCAACGCCGATGTTGCCGACATCGCGCTGATCCCTTCGATCAGCTACGGCGTTGCCACCGCGGCGAAGGTCCTGACCATCGAGCGCGGCGCGCGCGTCATCGTGCTGGAAAACGATCATTCCTCGCCGGTGCTGGAATGGCAGACCCGGGCCGCCGCGCAGGGTTTTGTCGTTGAGACGGTGCGCCAGCCCGACGACGCCGACTGGACAGGGGCGATTCTCGCCGCCATCGAGCGGCCGGATGCCGCGCCGGTCGGCCTGGCCTCGATCTCATCGGTGCACTGGTCCGACGGCGGGATTATCGACATCGAAAAGGTCGGCGCAGCGCTCCGGCAGCGAGGAGCGAGTTTTCTCGTCGACGCGACGCACAGCGTTGGCGTGCTGACGATGGACGTGCGACGCCTCGACCCCGATTTTGTGATTTTCCCGACCTACAAGTGGCTGCTCGGGCCCTACGGCCGCGCCTTTCTCTACATTGCCAGGCGTCATCAGGGCGGCATCCCGCTGGAGCAGACCGCATCCGGTCGCCGCAACGTGCGCGCCGAGAATGCGGTCTATTTCGCGGATGCCGGTTATGTTGCCGATGCGCGACGCTTCGACATGGGCGAGCGCGACCATTTTATCTCGATGGAGATGGCCTCGATCGGCATGGAAATGATGGCGGACTGGGGCACGGCCGCGGTAGCACAACGTCTCTCGATGCTGACGGATCGAATCGCTGACGGCTTCCGCGACATCAGCGTCAGCGTGCCGGAGCGTGGCGTCCGGGCGCCACATATCCTCTCCCTCGGCTTCAAGGATGGGATGCCGGCGGGCCTCGTCGATGGACTCGCCAGCGAAGGTGTCTTCGTCGCGGCGCGCCTCGGCCGCATGCGCATCTCACCCCACCTCTTCAACGACGAGGCCGATGCCGACCGTTTCGTCGCGGCTTTGACCCGACGGCTGCAGGGCTGATTTACGACCCGGCTTTCGGAACCCGCGCGCTGGAGCATCTGAACAAAACGTGAGGCCTGCCGCACCTTGTGATCAAGATTTCCCTCACCGAGATCTCCCGGAGGGGGCCCCAACTTGGGAGACCCATCATGCGAAAGTTGCTCACGACAATAGCGTTGCTTGCACTGCTCGGCACTCCGGCGGTCATTGCGCAAACGACTGGTTCACGACATCCAGCCGCGGCTCCGTCGATGAACTCGGACCAGCAATTGCTGCCGGAGGCACCGGTCGGGCATCGCCAGCCGCGCGCCGACCAAGTGCCCTCCGAGAAAGGCCTGATGAATCCGAACGATCCGATCAACCGGGAGAACGCGGCGCTCGACCGCATGATCAACGGCATTTGCCGCGGTTGCTAGGAACTGGCCCCCTCACCTGACGCCGGCCAACCGCCTTTTCGGAGCAGCCCTTCGAAGACATGGTGGCGGTACCGCCCTGGCAAGCGGCGTAGCTCGGGATCGATCGGCCGGGCCAGCAGAGGGTTGACGCAAATCGCAGGGCTTAGGCCCCGCCTGAGGTAGCGCGCGATCGCCGCCGGGCGTCGGGTCACGACGCAATGACGTTGAGAGAACAAACAGAATGTTGAAAACACCGAAGACTGCAACGTTCCCGCACAGCCGCCGCGATTTCCTCGGCTTCGCCGTTCAGGGCTCGGCAGTCGCGGCAGCCGTTACCTTGCCGGGCATTTCAGCCGCCGCGCAGACAAAAGGGCAAACCAGCATGCAAACAACGACGTCGGAACACTACAAGCCCGCGGTCCGCTTCGGCCTCGGCGGCGTGCCGCTTGGCAATGAGTTCGCGGTCATCACGGAAAAGGACGCCTACGCCACGCTCGAAGCGGCGTGGAGCGCGGGTGTCCGCTACTAC
This sequence comes from Bradyrhizobium sp., assembly GCA_028290165.1. The sequence continues at coordinate 2,628 of JAQGKJ010000594.1, forward strand.
GACACCTCGCCGTGGTATGGCCTCGGCCTGTGCGAGCGCCGGTTCGGCAATTTCCTCCATACCAAGGACCGCAGCGACTATGTCATCTCGTCCAAGGTCGGGAAGCTGCTCAAGGCCTCGCGGCAGAATAACGCCAGGGAGTATTTCCCCTTCACGCCGTCTCCGAACAACATAGCCTTCGACTACACGGCGGATGGCGTGAAGCGCTCGATCGAGGACAGTTTGCAGCGGCTCGGCATCGATGCGCTGGATATCGTCTTCGTGCACGACCTGTCGCCCGATAATCCCTATCTGCACACGTCCTGGGAAGAACAATTCGAGATTGCGCGCAAGGGTGCCTTCCCTGCTCTGACCCGGATGCGCGAGGAAGGGATCATCAAGGGCTGGGGCCTCGGCGTGAACAGGCCGGAACCGATTCTGAAGCTGCTTGATGTCGCGGACGCGGATGTGTGCCTGCTGGCGTCGCAATATTCGCTAATCGACCATGAGAACGCGCTTCACCATGTTTTTCCGGCAGCTCGCGACAAGGGCGTTTCATTCGTGGTGGGTTCCGCACTCAACGCCGGCTTCATCAGCGGCAGTCCGCGGTACAATTACGGCAAGGATAACTACAAAATCCCGCAGCCGATCATCGAAAAGCGCGAAAAGCTGCGCCAGGTAGCGGGACGGCACGGCGTTGATCTTCGGACCGCCGCGCTGCAATTCTCCGCAGCGCCGGATGTGGCCTCGGCCCTGGTTGTCGGCGCCGCCAGCGAACAGCAGATCGTCGCTGACTACAGCTCCATGCAGGTCAAGCTCCCGGCGGAGTTCTGGGCGGAACTGAAGGACCGCAAGCTCATCGAACAGGACGCGCCGATTCCGGGGACAACAACGGGTTAGCTCGCCGCCTCGAGCCGCTCTTCAGTGAGCAGCCGCATCGCAGCATCGGCATCCATCGGCTCGCCGAACGCAAAGCCTTGCGCGTATTCGCAGCCGAGCTGATAGAGCTCCACCGCGTCCGAATCGGTCTCCGCACCTTCGGCGACCACGTCCAT
>JAQGKJ010000609.1 GCA_028290165.1 Bradyrhizobium sp.
CAGGGCAATTTCGGCTCGGTCGATGGCGATCCGCCCGCGGCCTATCGATATACGGAAGCGCGCCTCACCCGATCTGCACTCGCGGTTCTCGGGGATATCGACAAGGACACGGTCGATTTCCAGGAGAACTATGACAATTCCGAGCAGGAGCCAACGGTTCTGCCGGCGAAGTTTCCGAACCTGCTGGTCAACGGCGCCGGCGGCATCGCGGTCGGCATGGCGACCAACATTCCCCCGCACAATCTGGGCGAGGTGATCGATGCCTGCGTGGCGCTGATCGACAATCCCGCGCTGACGATCGAGGAGCTTATCAACATCAGTCCGGGACCGGATTTCCCGACCGGCGCCATCATCCTCGGCCGCCAGGGCATCCGCTCGGCCTATCATCTCGGCCGCGGCTCCATCGTCATGCGCGGCAAGGTCAGGATCGATACCCTCCGCAAGGACCGCGAAGCGATCATCATCTCGGAGATTCCCTACCAGGTGAACAAGGCCACCATGGTCGAGCGCATCAGCGAGCTACACCGCGAGAAGAAGATCGAGGGCATCGCCGAACTGCGCGACGAATCCGACCGCGAAGGTTATCGCGTCGTCATCGAGCTGAAGCGCGATGCCATGGCCGACGTCGTGCTGAACCAGCTCTATCGGTTCACGCCGCTGCAGACGAATTTTGCCGCCAACATGCTGGCGCTGGATTCGGGGCGTCCGCAAACGATGAACCTGAAGGACCTGCTGACGCTGTTCATCGCCTTCCGCGAACAGGTGATAACGCGCCGGACCAAGTTCCAGCTCAACAAGGCCCGCGACCGCGCCCATGTCCTGGTCGGTCTCGCCATTGCGGTGGCCAATATCGACGAGATGATTCGCGTGATCCGCACCTCGCCCGATCCCAACACCGCGCGCGAAACCCTGATGTCGCGCGACTGGCCGGGACAAGACGTGTCGGCGATGATCACGCTGATCGACGATCCGCGCCACCGCCTCGCTGCCGACGGCACCGCGCGGCTGTCGATGGAGCAGGCCAAGGCCATTCTCGATCTGCGGCTGCAGCGGCTGACCGCGCTCGGGCGCGAGGAGATCTCCGAGGAGCTCGACAAGCTCGCTCTCGAAATCAACGATTACCTCGATATCCTGCGCTCACGCGCCCGCGTCCAGACCATCATCAAGACCGAGCTTGCCGAAGTGAAGTCGGAATTCGCCACGCCGCGCAAGACCGTGATCGTCGAGCATGAAGGCGAGGTCGAGGACGAAGACCTGATCCAGCGCGAGGACATGGTGGTGACGGTCTCGCATGCCGGGTACGTCAAGCGGGTGCCGCTATCGGCCTATCGCGCGCAACGCCGCGGCGGCAAGGGCCGTGCCGGAATGCAGACCCGCGACGAGGATTTCGTCAGCCGTCTGTTCGTGGCCTCGACCCATACGCCGGTGCTGTTCTTCTCGTCGCGCGGACAGGTCTACAAGGAAAAAGTCTGGCGCCTGCCGGTGGCCCCACCGAACGCGCGCGGCAAGGCCCTGATCAATATCCTGCCGCTGGAGCAGGGCGAGCGCATCACCACCATCATGCCCTTGCCGGAGGATGAATCCTCCTGGGCCAATCTCGACGTGATGTTCGCGACCACCGGCGGCACCGTCCGCCGCAACAAGCTGTCGGACTTCATCGACGTCCGCCGTTCCGGCATCATCGCCATGAAGCTCGACGAGGACGAGGCGATCGTCGACGTCCAGATCTGCACCGAGCGCGACGACGTGCTGCTGACGGCTGCCGGCGGCCAGTGCATCCGCTTCCCCGTCACCGACGTGCGGGTATTCACGGGCCGCACCTCGATGGGCGTGCGCGGCATCGCATTGTCCAAAGGGGACAAGCTGATCTCCCTGACCATCCTGCGTCACGTCGATGCCGACGCCGAGGAGCGCGCAGGCTATCTGCGCAGGGCCAATGCGGTGCGGCGCGGCGGCGTGGAGGAGGAAGCGGGGACCGACAGCGAGGACGCCTCCGGCGCCATCGAACTCGGCGAGCAGCGCTATGTCGAAATGTCCGCCAACGAGCAATTCGTTCTGACCATCAGCGAAAACGGCTACGGCAAGCGCTCGTCGTCCTACGAGTACCGGACCACCGGACGCGGCGGCAAGGGCATCGTCGCGATGTCCGTGAATGGCCGCAACGGCAAGCTGGTGGCGTCATTCCCGGTCGAGGACAGCGACCAGATCATGCTGGTAACCGACAAGGGCCAGTTGATCCGCTGTCCGGTCGAGGGCATCCGGATTGCCGGCCGCTCGACCCAGGGCGTCATCGTGTTCGACACCGCCGAAGACGAGCATGTGGTGTCCGTCGAGCATATCGGCGAGGACGCCGAAAACGGCAACGGAAACGGAAATGGAGGCTAGGGCGCCCGCCTGGCCTCCAGTCTGATCAAATCAAAGCAAAGCAATGGCTGTATCGGCGGCGCGCTTTATGGCGTGCGGTCGGCGGTAACCAGCCGGGCTTCCCGGATCATGGTCTTGGTGCCGGCGATGCGCAGGCAGGAAGCCTCAAAATTCGGCCAGCTTTTTTGCGAACAGCCGGGGCCTACAGTGTGGATGTCGAGCCGGTCGCCCTTGGCAAGCGCCCGCGGAACGCTGGCTTCGACCTGCGGGGCAAATCCGGGGAGAACGGTAAGGGCAGCCGCGACAAACGCAGCTACAGCGATGGCGGAAAGAGCCTTGATCATGACGGTCCCCTGTCATGGGCCTTTTCGGCCCGTCGTTTCGTTGGGTTAACTGATACCGAGCGCCGGTTTCGGGACGTCTTCGCGGTCCTCGAAAATGGTTTCGTGCCACCGGAGTTTTGTTTCGTCGCGTTGCGCGGGACGAAACAGTGCCGGCTTGCATAGGAGACGCCGCCATTCCGGAAGTGGTTCAGGTGCCTGCGAATTACTAAAACCCGGGCTTCTGCCCGGCAGGGCGGAACTAGGCCGGCTTGCCGGGCCGCCCGGAGCGCGGTAGACGGGTTTATGCCCCGTATCGCGCTATATCCCGGCTCATTCGACCCCGTGACCAACGGCCATCTGGATGTCGTCAGGCACGCCGTCGTGCTCTGTGACCGGCTGGTTGTCGCAATCGGGGTCCATACCAGCAAAAAGCCGCTGTTTTCGACCGACGAGCGCCTGGAAATGGTCCGGGCGGTGTTCGCCCCGGTCGCGGCCAAGGCCGGTTGCGCCTTCGAGGCCACAACCTATGACAATCTCACCGTCACGGCGGCCCAGAAGAACGGCGCTACAATCATGATCAGGGGCCTGCGCGACGGCACCGACCTCGACTACGAGATGCAGATCGCCGGCATGAACGAAGCCATGGCGCCCGACGTGCATACGGTGTTCGTGCCGGCCTCGGCTCCAGTCCGCCCGATCACCGCCACACTGGTACGCCAAATCGCCGCGATGGGCGGCGACGTGTCGTCGTTCGTGCCGAAATCGGTCGCGGCCAGCCTCAAAGCCAAATTCGCCGGCAAATAAATCCACGCTTCACCCTTCACCCCGATCGGAGTTTTCATGGTCCGAGTTCTCGTCCTTATCGCCGCGCTGATCTGCGCGGCGCCCGCGATCGCGCAGCCGTTGCCAGCTGGCCTCGACAAGCAGAATGCGATCGTGATCGATACCACCAAGGGCCGCATCGTCTTCAAGCTGCGCACCGACCTCGCGCCACAGCATGCCGAGCGGATCAAGCAGCTGGCGCGCGAAGGTTATTACAACAACGTGCCGTTCCACCGCGTGATGGATGGTTTCATGGCGCAGACCGGCGACGGCCAGAATTTCAATGGCACCGGCGGCTCGAAATATCCCAATCTGAAGGCGGAATTTTCCCAAGTGCCGTTCAAGCGCGGCATCGTCGGCATGGCGCGGCGCGGGGACAGCGTCGATACCGCGAATTCGCAGTTCTTCTTCATGTTCGGCGACGCACCCAGCCTGAATGGCCAGTACACCGTGATCGGTGAGGTCGTGTCGGGAATGGACGTCGTCGACAAATTGAAGAAGGCGCCTCCGGGCTCTTCCGGCGGGGCCGTGACCGATCCCGACAAGATGCTGAAGGTGCAAGTCGCATCCGACATCAAGTGAGCGACAGTGGCGCCGCGTCGAAATCGCTTCATCTGCTTTGCCGCAGCGCTCCTTGTGCTGTCATCGGCCGGCGCGCAGGCCGAGCCGGGACAGGTCAACACCATCCGCGAGGCGTTTCAGCGATTCTGGTCCTGCTGGAAGCCGCCGCCGGCCTCGCAAGCCAACCCGATCGACATCACCGTGATCGTGAGCTTTAACCGCGCCGGCGAGATCATCGGCCGCCCCCGGATCACCTATGAATCGGAGCAGGCGACCGAAAACGACCGGCTGCAATACCGCATCGCCGTGACGGAGGCGTTGCAACGCTGCACGCCGATGCCATTTACCGAGAGCATGGCCGGCGCGGTTGCCGGCCGGCCGTTCGCGGTGCAATTCCACAATCGCAAACCTCAACCTGCGGAGAAGAGAGCATGGCTGACACCGAGAATACTTTGATCCTCGAAACCACGCAGGGACCCGTCACCATCGAGATGCGGCCCGACCTTGCGCCCGGTCATGTCGCGCGGATCAAGGAACTGGTGCGCGAAGGATTTTACGACGGCATCGTGTTCCACCGCGTGATCGAGGGCTTTATGGCGCAAACCGGCTGCCCGCAGGGCACCGGCACCGGCGGCTCCGGCAAGAAGCTGAAGGCCGAGTTCAACAACGAGCCGCATGTCCGCGGCACCACCTCGATTGCGCGCGCGGCAAGCCCGGATTCCGGCGACAGCCAGTTCTTCATCTGCTTCGACGACGCCTCCTTCCTCAACAAGCAGTACACGGTCTGGGGCAAGGTCACGTCCGGCATGGAGAACGTCGACAAGATCAAGCGCGGCGAGCCGGTCGCGAATCCCGACCGCATCGTCACCGCGCGGATGGCGTCGGACACCTGAGTCACCGCTGAGTTTTTCTATTACACGCAATCCGGTTGAATCAGTTCCCACGTCGTCCCCGCGAAAGCGGGGACCCATACGCCGTGTCCTATCAGTCTTTGCCCCGCCGGCAATCCACTCGATCGCGGAGGGTATGGGTCACCGCTTTCGCGGGGACGACGCAGCCGAGTCATTCATCCGGATTCGGGATCACTGGCTGTCCAGGTACGACACTTGGTTTACTTTGATCGGCTGCGGATCGGCCGACTGCAGGACGAAACCGTTGGCGCGCGCGGCCGTGGCGAGCGAGCGGCCGGCATCCGCCATCAGCGGCTTCTTGTCGTCGAGCCCGTAAATGTCGTCGCGGAAATGGATGCTGCCGTCGCGGCTCGCCCAGCCGGTGAGATAGATCCAGGCGACCGGGATCTTGTGCGTCAGCCGGATGTCGGTTCGCTGACCGGTCGCGATCGCGGCATCGATCTCACGCCGGCCCCAGCCC
>JAQGKJ010000652.1 GCA_028290165.1 Bradyrhizobium sp.
GGCGCGATCGAGCAGGCCTATGCGGTGTGGAACAAGCGGGTGCCGACGGCTTCGCTCAATCGCTGGTTCGAGCAGGCTGTCGATGCCAACCCGCCACCCGCGGTGTCGGGGCGGCGCCTAAAACTGAATTACATCACGCAAGCCAAGGCGCGCCCGCCGAGCTTTATCTTGTTCTGTTCGCGCGCGGACGCGGTGCCGCAGTCGTATCTGCGCTATCTCGTCAATTCCTTGCGGGAATTTTTTGAGCTGCCGGGCACGCCGGTGCGGATCACGCTGCGCGAGAAGGCCAACCCGTTCGCGCACAAGCGGAAGCGGCCATCGTGAGCGAGGGGGCGTCCGAGAGCGCTACTGAGGCGCCGCAAGGAGCCGCGCAAGTGCGTGGCGCGGCGGTGGCCTTTATCTTCGTCACTATCCTGCTCGATACGCTGGCGATGGGCGTGGTCATTCCGGTGCTGCCCAAGCTGGTGCAAAGTTTCGTCAATAACGACACCGCGAGCGCCGCGCGCATCTTTGGCCTGTTCGGCACTGCGTGGGCGCTGATGCAGTTTTTCTTCTCGCCGATCCTGGGCGGGCTGTCCGACCGGTTTGGCCGGCGGCCGGTGGTGTTGTTGTCGAATTTCGGGCTGGCGCTGGATTATGTGCTGATGGCGCTGGCGCCGTCGCTGACCTGGCTGTTTGTCGGACGGGTGATATCGGGCATCACATCGGCGAGTATCTCAACGGCCTTTGCGTATATCACGGACGTCACGCCCGCGGAAAAACGCGCGGCGGTGTTCGGAAAGATCGGCGCTGCCTTTGGCGCTGGATTTATTCTCGGGCCCGCGCTCGGCGGCCTGCTCGGCGGCATGGATCCGCGGCTGCCGTTCTGGGTCGCGGCGGGCCTGAGCTTTGCCAATACGTTTTATGGCTTGCTGATCCTCCCCGAGTCGTTGCCGCGCCATCGCCGCTCCCCGTTCCGCTGGAGAAGCGCGAACCCGCTGGGTTCGCTGCATCTGTTGCGCTCGAACGGGGTTCTCGCAGGTCTGTCGGTGGTGAACTTCTTTGCCCAGCTCGCGCATGTGGTGCTGCCCTCGACCTTCGTGCTCTATGCGATCTATCGCTACGGCTGGGATACGAAAACCGTCGGCCTGACGATGGCCATAGTCGGCATCTGCGCGATGGCAGTGCAAGGTTTAGGGATCGGGCCGATCGTCAAGCTGCTCGGCGAGCGGCGCGCGCTGCTGCTCGGACTTGGCTGCGGCGCCGCCGGCTTCTTGATCTTTGCCGTGGCGCCGACCGGTCCAATTTCCTGGCTCGGCATTCCCGTGATGGCGTTGTGGGGCGTCGCAGGTGCTGCGATCCAGGCGCTGATGACGCAGCTGGTCAGGCCGGACCAGCAGGGCCAGTTGCAGGGCGCGACATCGAGCGTGCAGAGCGTGTCGCAGCTGGTGGGACCGTTTCTGTTCACGCTGACGTTCGCCTACTTCATCGGCCCGCAGGCGCCGCTAAAGTTGCCGGGCGCGCCGTTCTTCCTGGCGTCGGCCTTGCTGCTGCTGGCGCTGGTGATCGCGGCGCGCACGCTTTCGATCGCGCGAACTGACTAGCTGACAAACGCTCTAGTCTGTCGCCGGCACGGAGTGATGCTCGTGCGCAATGCGCCATTCGTCACCGACTTTGTGCAGCCCGATTGTCAGCCTGAACGAAAACCCGCCTTCCTTTGGCGGCCCACTGACAGTGGCGGAGCCGCACCGCATGATCGCGACTGCGAACGCAACGTCTTCGCCGGCCGCAATTGTAAGCTCTTCGATGTCGAACGCTTGCGACGGCTCGTGGTATTTGAAGAAAAGATCCCAGGTTTTCCTGTACTCATCCAATCCTCGTGATTGCAACGGTGGCGGGACGTCGAACATCACGATGTCCTGATCATGATGGGCAAGAATGCCGGAATAATCATGCCGGCGGACAGCATCCGCCCACGCTTCGATCAGCGCTTTGATCTGGGTCTCGGCCGTTTGGCCCTGCTGCATCATGGCTCTCGCTCCGAAGTTTGCGGATGTGCCCTTAGGACGAATGTTGGGGCGCACATCCGACATGCGAAACAGCTTTTTCTTGCCCGGGCATGCAAGCCTACCTTCCAACCCCCGGGACCGCCTTTGGGATCGGAGCAACCGGCTTCCTCTGAGGCCATCAACCAGGAACTGCCGCATGCCGCGATCAATTTGCGGCCGGTGATAGGCGCGGGTGCGCCCGGTCGCGCGGCGCGGCTGTGATGACCGACCTTCGACCGGAGTGCCAGCGAGAGCCCTGGAGCGACTGTTGCAGACTGGTCGCGACAACCGGAAATGCGCCACTTTGCGACTGGCGGTAGCTTGACTCGCTGTCAGCAGGGGTGGAGCATTCTTGCGCGCATGGTCATTTTGGTGCGCCTATTTCTCGCGCATCCCAGAGTTGTTGCGGGCCAATTTTCTTTCGGCCCAAAACGATTGTTTTCAAGTACCGCTTGTATTTCGGGGGTCATATGCGTTGGGGGCGTAACATCTCGCCGATAGCGATCACGTCGCTGACGGGCTTTGCGCTCTGTCTCGTGGCACTTCTCGCATTCAGCTCCGTGTCGTGCGCGCAGACGCTCGGCAAAGGAGCGGACGCCAAGGGGGACCCGGCCAAAGACCCCAACGCGCCGGTTGATTGGAAGCCGGACGCCCCGCTGGATTGGAGCCAATTCAAAGGAGGAAAGCCGGCCAAGAAAGAAGACGAAAAACCAGGCGAGGCCATTCAGGCCCAAACCTCAGCAACCATCTCCATCAATCCGCATCCCATGCAAGGACGGAAAATATACGCTCGAGGTTCACGCGCAATTTCTTCCGGGGAATTCTACGACCGATCCGGATCACCAATCGCCCGAGCTTCTCGCGCACGAACAGGT
>JAQGKJ010000660.1 GCA_028290165.1 Bradyrhizobium sp.
CAGCGACACCATAAGCCGCCGGGCCGACGCCGAGAATTCCGCGACCGCGCGGTCGAACGCCTCGGCATTGGCCTGCGACGGCTTGTTGAAGCCCGAGAGCTTTCGCACGAATTGCAGCGCCGAGGCCTGGACTTCGTCCTCGGTCGCCGGCGGTTCGAAATTGAACAGCGTCTTGATGTTGCGGCACATTTGTCGTCTCCTTGCCCGCCTGCAGCAATTGCTTATCGCGGCTCATTTTGGCATAGAATGGGCACGGCGTTCACCCCCGTCGCCGCCACATTTTCGCACACAGCAAGCGAGTTCGCCATGTCCCATGTCACCTACAAGATCGTTCAGCATGACGGCGGCTGGGCCTATACCGTCGATGGCGTGTTCTCCGAAGCCTTTGCGACCCACGCCACAGCGCTTGCCGCCGCCAGACGCGCCGCCGCCGAGCAGCGCGTGCCCGGCCGTACCGAGGCGATCGAATACGAGACCGCCGACGGCAAATGGCACACCGAGACCGCCGCCGGCGGCGACCGTCCAGAGACCGATGTCGAGGACGCGCCGTAGTATCTGGCGCCGCGCTGGTTCGGATAATTTTTAAGCGCGCGTATTTCGCGAGTGAAGCGACGAAGCAATCCATTAACAAGCACCCAACCTGTCGAGGGATGACCGCAGCTCTCCTTGCTGATACTCTCTCCGAAACCTTGACCGGAGAACCCCCTTGACCGAACTCGCCGCCAGCGACCTCAAGACGATTTACCCAAAACCATCGCCGCGCGTGATCGCGAAGGCGCGGCCGGAGATCGACGCGCATGCGGGAAAATTCATCGCGATGTCGCCGTTCTGCGTGCTCGCCACGTCCGGCTCCGACGGCAGCGTCGACGCCTCGCCGCGCGGCGGCAATCCCGGTTTTGTCCATGTCGCCGGGCCGAACCGGCTACTGATGCCGGATCGCTCCGGCAACAACCGGATCGACAGTTTTCGAAACATCGTCGAGGGAAGCGGCTTCGTGCAGCTGATCTTCTTTGTGCCCGGTATCGACGAGACACTGCGCGTCGGCGGCACCGGCAAACTGTCGGCGGAGCCGGATCTCTTGGCCTCGATGGAGGAGTTCGGCAAGCCGCCGCGTGCGGTGCTCGCCATCGCCGTGCGCGAGGTCTATTTCCATTGCGGCAAGGCGCTGATGCGTTCGAAGCTGTGGTCAAAGGATACCCAAGTCGAACGCGCGGTCCTTCCGAGCATCAGCGAGATGATCCACGACCAGACCAAGCTCGGCGAACCGGAAAGCCAGACCGTGGTTGAAGAGCGTTACAAGACTCAGCTGTAAGAGCCGGCCGCTCGCTGCGTGTCTTTCCGTCGTGCCCGGGGGCTTGTCCCGGGCATCCACGTCTATGGCGCCGCGCAGCACGAAAGGCGTGGATGGCCGGGTCATGGAGAGCGGAAGCGACGCCGTCCTTCCGGACGGCTAGGGCCGGCCCTCAAGGGCCTACACGGGCTCTAAGACTCGCTCTCGAGCCCGCCGACATGCTTCTGGGTGTAGAGCTCAAGCCCGATCCGCCCGATCAGATCGAGCTGGGTTTCGAGGAAATCGATGTGGTGCTCCTCGTCCTTCATCAGGCTCTCGAACAGATCGCGCGAGACGTAATCCTTGACGCCGTGACAGTAGGTCGCCGCCTCCTGGTAAAGCGCTCGCGCTGCGACCTCGGACGCCAGATCGCATTCGATAATTTCCTTGACGTTCTGGCCGATCCGCAGGGGATCGAGCACCTGCATGTTGGGAAACCCGTCGAGGAACAGAATCCGGTCGGTGAACTTGTCGGCGTGCTCCATCTCCTCGATGGATTCCTTGCGCCAGGTCTTGGCCATTTCCAGGAGGCCCCAGTTGTTCAACAGCCGATAATGCAACCAATACTGGTTGATGGCGGTGAGCTCGCTGCGCAGGCCCTTGTTGAGATAGTCGATGACTCTTGCGTCGCCCTGCATGATCCACTCCCGGTGCCGAGGACCATGGGGTGGTCCTCACATCTGGTCTGGAATGCTACTAAGTCACATCGCGGGTCGGGGCAACCCACTGCCGAAGGGCCCGCCGGGCAAGGCAGCCGAATATTTCAGGATTTCAGGAGGCAGCGAGGGCGAATTCGCCGTCGACGGGCGCGTCGTTCCCGATGTGGCGGTGCGGACATCCGGCCTGGCAGGACACGGCACAGGCGCCGAGAGCCTCGTCAATGATGGTTTTGATGGTGCGCGCGCAACGGCCGCATTCGGCGCTGCAGCCGAGGCAACCATAAACCTGCTTGGCATTGCGCGGAAGGTCTTCCGAGGCACTGACGGCAAGGCGAACATCGTCGTCGCTGAGGACGTTGCAGGAACAAACGATCATGAAACGGAAGAACCCTTTGGTGATGCGGAACGATCGATATTGAAGATGGTGGCGAGATGCAAAAAGAAAAACCCTCATTTCTAGTGATTCCAAACTGAGCCGTGATTCAGACTAGAACGACTCTAAACGGCTCTAAAAGACGATCCTGCGACAGATCAAAATGCCGCCTCTGCTGCGCGCATCCGCAAGCGTTAATCGCCGCCGCCTCCACCGCCGTCACCACCACCTCCGTCGCCGCCTCCCCCGCTATCGCCCCCGCCCCCGTCGCTCGGATTGCCCGAACTATCCGTTACGGAATGGTCGTTCGCGCAATGGCCGCCGCCGAACCAGCTGGCGAGGGCCCAGCCGTCGCCGCCGGCGTAGTTGCCGCTGTCGTACGTGGAGTGCTCGCCCGAGGATCGGCGATTTACACGGCGGTTCTGCAATCGCGTCATCAGCACGTAGCAAATCAGCGAAGTCCCGCCGACCGCGATCGCGAATGCCGTCATCTCGCTCGTCATTACTTCCTCATCAGGCGAAACGGAATTCCCGACCGGCGCTTATTTGTGCACTGCAAAAAACACTTCCGAGGGCCATTATTGGTCGCCAATTATGGCGCCCCCGTTCATTGATCATTCAAGCGAAATATGAAACTTTGGCGCTGACAGGACCGCCTTATCGCGGTCCTCGCTTAATGGGAAAGGTGAAGCCATGAGGAAAACATTGATGGCGCTTGCCGCCGTCGCCACCCTCGCCGTGTCGGCCGTGGCGGCGCCCGCGCCCGCCCACGCGCAACGGGGCTTTGGTGCAGGTCTGGCTGCCGGTGTGATCGGCGGCGCCATCGTCGGCGGCGCGCTCGCGGCCCCGTACGGATATGGCCCCGGTTACTACTACGGACCCGGTTACGGCTACTACGGCGGCGGGCCGGCCTATGTCGCCGATGACTACTATGGCGGTTGCTACTGGCAGCGGCAGCGCTTCTGGGACGGCTATGGCTGGCGCGTTCGCCGCGTGCGGGTTTGCGGCTGAGCCCGTTCATCTTCGTTAAAAACAGATCGGGTGTCCCGGAAACAGCCCGTTTCCGGGAACCTTTTTTGATGTTGGCCTGAAAAAACCTTTTTTTCGGCCCACCAGCACTCCGCGTTTACTTTCAATTGACTGTTATGCGCTTTCTAGCGAGACGGCCAGTTTCGAATACAGCGTGTGAGTCGACCTAAACCCGGCGCTGACTGAAGGCGCCATCTTCTGGAGAGCCCAAGACATGAAGAAGACATTTGCTGCCTTCGTCGCGGTCGCAACGATCGCCGGTTCGCTCGCCGCGACACCCGCGAGCGCACAGCGCGGCCTCGGCGCAG
>JAQGKJ010000675.1 GCA_028290165.1 Bradyrhizobium sp.
TTCGCTGCGATCTCGGCGATGTCGCCGACGTCGATCGAGGCGATCCTGGCATCTTCCATGGGTAAGAACATCGCGCCCTTGGCGGCGATATTGGGGGCCTGCCGGAAATAGGCCGGCATGAACTCGCCGGCCCGCAAATGCGTGAACGCCATTCCCGAGGCTTCCAGCCGCTTCTCGATTTCGCCGTGCATCCGGGCGAAGCGAAACGCGGAATCAAGCTCCGGCATGATGCCTGAGAGTTTGATCACGTGCTTGACGCCCGCCGCCTTGGCCGCATCAGCATCGCGCGGTCGACATCGCGCAAGGCCGCCGCGAGCGTCTCCGGTCGCGCCATGTCTCCTTGCACGATTTCAACGTGCGGCAGCGCCGCGATGGCTTCCGCCTTGGCCGGATTGCGCACCAGCGCGCGCACGGCAACGCCTTGCGCCGACAGCCGGCGCAGCAACGCTTTCCCGTTCAGTCCGGTGGCGCCTGTCACGAGGATCATGGTGCGTCTCCTGTTGCGCGCGCAATCTGGCGCCGGCAGGAGCGGTAATGCAAGTATGGACAAAAATGATACTATGGACTTTCGGGCGGGTGCCCGTATCTTGCGCGAACGGGGAGGCGTGTCGTGAAAGGTGATGCCATGGCAAACGCGAAATCGGCACAGTCTTGCGGATGCCCGGTCGCGGCATTCCAGAAGATGATCGGCGGCAAATACAAGCTGCGGATCGTCTGGGATCTTCAACATGGTCCCAGGCGCTATAGCGAGATCAGGACCGGGCTGCTGCGCGGCTCCGTCGGCACCTCGGAAATCGCGCCGCGCGTGCTCTCCCGCGAATTGAAGGCGCTGACGGAATCGGGGCTGATCGACCGCAAGGATTACGGCGTCGTTCCGCCCAAGGTCGAATATCGCCTGACCCGCAAGGGCAAGAGCTTTGTGCCGGTCATTGCCGCCATCCGCGACTGGGGCACGCGGCATCTAGGCCAGGCGAACACGGTTGAAATGGTCGCCGCAGAATAAAGGGGCGCCCACGCATTGCCGAAGGGCTCGAGCCTCACATCGCGCCGGTGAGGAACGGATTGGTCATCCGCTCCTGGCCGATGCTGGAGCCGGGGCCATGGCCGCAGATGAAGCCGACGTCGTCGCCGAGTGGCAACAGCTTGTCCTTGATCGACTTGATCAGGGTTGCGTGATTGCCGCCGGGAATGTCGCTGCGCCCGACGGAGCCGTTGAACAGGACGTCGCCGACATGCGCAAAGCGCATTTCGTTATTGAAGAACACGAGGCTCCCCGGCGAATGGCCCGGACAATGCAGGATGTCGAAGCTCAACTCGCCGACCGAGACCCGGTCGCCTTCGTCGAGCCAGCGATCCGGCGCGAAATCGCGCACCCCGGTCATGCTGAACCGCGCGCCGCTGGTCACCACATTGTCGAGCAGGAATTTGTCGGTCACATGCGGGCCTTCGATCGGCACTTTCAGCGCGTCGCGCAATTCCGCGGCGCCGCCGACATGGTCGATGTGGCCGTGGGTCAGCCAGATCTTTTCGACCGTTACATTGCTCTGCTTGATCGCGGCCAAAATCTTCGGAACGTCGCCGCCGGGGTCGATCACGACCGCCTTTTTGGTGGCCTCGCACCATAACAACGTGCAGTTCTGTTCAAACAGCGTCACCGGCACGATGATGGCGCCGGCTTTTGCCTTGGTTTCAGTTTGCTGTGTCATGCCCGAACAATGCCGATTTTTCGCAGGCAGCCAAGCAAAAGATTTGTACATTTGCCAGGGAACATCAACCGTCGCGCATAGCTACTATGTATTGGACGGACGGTCCTTGGATTTACGGTCCTTGGATTTCTTCCGCTCGCTCGCCGCCAGGTTCTGCAGCGCGACCACTTCGCGCAGCCATTGCCGCTTGGGTCGTGCCGGAAAGCCACCCCAGAATGCGCCGGCGGGGATGTTCTCATACACAGTCGACCTCGAAGCCGTGATCGCGCCGTTGCCGACCGTGATGTGCGGGATAATGCCGGTGCGCGGTCCGAGCACCACGAAATCCCCCAGCGTCACGCTGCCACTGAGCCCGGATTGCGCGACGATGATGCAATGGCGGCCGACGACGCAGTTGTGGCCGATCTGGCAGAGATTATCGATCTTGGTTCCCTCGCCGATCACGGTGTCGCGGATTCCGCCCCGGTCGATGCTGGTTCCAGAGCCAATCTCGACGTCGTCATGAATGATGACGCTGCCGACTTGCGGGACCTTGATATGACCCTCGGGCTTCAGCACATAGCCGAATCCGTCCTGGCCGATAAAGCATCCGGAATGGATGGTGACGCGGTCGCCGACATGCGCATGTGTGACCGTGCAACTGGCACCGATAGCGCAATTGCTGCCGATCCGGACGCCCGGGCCGATCACGGCGTGGGCGCCGATCAGCGTGCCGGATCCGATTTTGGCGGACGGTCCGATCACCGCGAATGGATCGATCGTGACGTCATCTCCCAACCGCGCCGAGGGATGCACGGCCGCGCCTGGTGCGACGCCCTGGGTCCCGAATACCGAAGTCGGACGCAGCGCGGCGCTGTAAATTTTGCGCGCGACCGCGACAAAGGCGTCGTACGGTTTGCGTGCCCGCAAGATCGTGACCCCTTCGGGGGCATGCTTTGTGAAGCGCTCCGTGGTCAGCACGGCGCCGGCCTTCGTCGATGCGAGCGCGGCGATGAATTTGGTTTCGGAAACGAAGGTCAGGTCGCCGGCGCCTGCGAGATCCACCGGCGCGATACCGGTCAGCCGGCGGGAGAGATTCGCGCCCTCGCACGGTTCGGCCCCGGTCAATGCGACGATGTCGGCGACGCTCAAATCCGCGGCGCATGCAAAAAAACTGAACTCGGTCACGTGCTTGCCCCTCAGACGGCCCTCACGATAACCCGATCAGGCGGCATTCCCAAGCCCGAAGAAGCGGAACAGGCCGCAGACATGAATTGAGGTGCGTGACGGCCGACTCGATAAGCGTCGTCGTCCGATGGCTCTAACCGTCATGGCCGGACTTGATCCGGGCATCCATCCATCTTCTGCGTAAGACTGTTTTCGAAGGTGGATGGATACGCGGGTCAAGCCCGCGTATGACAAGTGTGAATGCCGAAGCGCTTTCGCCGGGACGACTCATCGGGAATGCGCCGCTAGTGGACCAAATCTAACACTTCGATTCGCTTGGGGATTCCCTGAAGGACTCGCGTGTGCGAGTCTAGGGCATGCACAAGCGAACGAATATCCAGTTGAGCCGAACTGACCGTAGCAAGCTTA
>JAQGKJ010000682.1 GCA_028290165.1 Bradyrhizobium sp.
GCCTCCAAGGCCGCGCTGGAGGCGTTGGCGCGGGCCTGGGCCCAGGAAACCGCAAATACGCCGATCCGCGTCAACCTGTTCAATACCGGCCCGATCCGCACCCGCATGCGCGCCACCGTATTTCCCGGCGAAGACCCGCTCACGCTGGACACGCCGGAACAGGCCGCAGAATTCATCGTGCCGATGTGCACCCCCGACTGGACCGAGACCGGCAAGCTTTATGACTATCCGACCCGCACGCTGCTGAGCTTTCGGGCGCCGGCGTAACTGTGCTGATGCGCGCCGCGCCCTACCCGCGCAATTGACTCCCGCACCTCCCCGCGATTGACTGCCGCCGAAAGCGGGGGAAAAGCCGCAAGCAAAAAATACGGGAGGATGCCATGGCGACGATGCCAAATCACGCTCGCTCGAAACTTGCGCTCGCCAATCTCTTCAGAACCATTTCGGCATTTCTCGTATCCGTCCTCCTGATCGCCGCCACAGCGCTTCCGCGCTCCGCGCATGGCGGCGAGATTCCGACCTTTGCAGTCGACGCGGCCTGGCCGAAGCCGCTGCCGAACAACTGGATCATCGGTGAGGTCGGCGGCATCACCGCTGATTCAAAAGGACACATCTGGGTCTTCCAGCGCCCGCGCTCTCTCACCGATAACGAGAAAGGCGCCGCGTTGACGCCGCCGCGATCGAAATGCTGCATCTCCGCACCGCCTGTGCTGGAATTCGACACCGACGGCAACTTGCTGCGTTCATGGGGCGGGCCCGGCGAGGGCTATGAGTGGGTCGGACGCGAGCACGGCATCGAAGTCGACGACAATGGGTTCGTTTGGCTTACCGGCAATGCCGACAACGACAATGCGATTTTGAAATTCACCCTCGACGGCAAGTTCGTGATGCAAATCGGCAAGATCGCGCCAAGCAAGGGCAGCAACGACACCACGCAACTGGGAAAACCCGCCGAAACCGCCGTAGACAGGGAGGCGAACGAAATCTACGTCGCCGACGGCTATGGCAACCACCGCGTCATCGTGTTCGACGCCACGACAGGCGCCTACAAGCGACATTGGGGCGCCTACGGCAACGTACCGAGCGACGACAAGCAGCCGCCTTACGATCCCGCGGCACCGATCGCGCAACAATTCCGCAATCCCGTGCATTGCGTGAAGATCGCCAATGACGGCCTGGTCTACGTCTGCGACCGCACCAACAACCGCATCCAGGTGTTCAGGAAGGACGGCACCTTTGTGAAGGAGTGGATCTACGAGAAGAACACCCTCGGCAGCGGCGCGGCATGGGATGTCGCGATCTGGCCCGACCCGAAGCAGACCTGGCTGTTGAATGCCGATGGCGAGAACGACGAAATCCGGGTCATCAAGCGCGAGGATGGTACGGTTGTCGGCAGCTTCGGACGCAACGGCCGCAACGCCGGGCAATTTCACGCGGTTCACGCCATGGCGGTCGACGCCAAAGGTAACGTTTATACCGGCGAGGTCGACACCGGAAAGCGTATCCAGAAATTCAAGCTGACCTCGGATGCGCTACGATAAGCGCATTGCCGGAGGCTGCGAGAAAGTCTATCGGGGAAGCGGATCGCCTGGTCGATCAATTCAGGGATAAGGCTCCGGCAAGAGAGCCAGCCCGGCATCAACACGTGGAGGGATTTCAAATGAGGACGACGTTCGCGCGGCGCTCTGCCGCGCTTATCGCAATTGCAGGCGTTGGGTTCGCAACCCCTGCATTTGCCCAGGACAAGACGGTCAAGATCGGCGTGCTCAACGATATGTCGAGCCTGTATGCCGACATCGGCGGCGCCAATTCGGTGGTCGCGGTCAAGATGGCGGTTGAGGATTCCGGCCTGACCAAGAAGGGCTGGAAGATCGACGTGCTCAGCGGCGACCATCAGAACAAGCCGGATATCGGCACCAACACCGCGCGGCAATGGTTCGACGTCGACAAGGTCGATGCCATCGCCGACACGCCGAATTCCGGCGTCGCGCTGGCGGTGAACAACGTCGTCAAGGAGAAGAACGCGGTGCTGCTCAACTCGGGCGCTGCGACTGCCGATCTCACCGGCAAGGCATGCACACCGAACACGGTCTCCTTCACCTACGATACTTACATGCTGGCCAACGGCACCGGCAAGGCGCTGACCAAGGCCGGCGGCGACACCTGGTTCTTCCTGACCTCGGACTACGCCTTCGGTTATGCGCTCGAGCGCGACACCACCGCGGTCGTCACTGCCAACGGCGGCAAGGTGCTGGGTGGCGTCAAGCACCCGATCAACAGCTCGGACTTCTCCTCGTTCCTGCTGCAGGCGCAGGCCTCGAAAGCAAAAGTCGTTGGATTGGCGAACGCCGGCGGCGACACCACCAACGCGATCAAGCAGGCCTCCGAATTCGGCATCGTTGCGGGCGGCCAGAAGCTCGCCGCGCTGCTGCTGTTCATCAATGACGTGCATTCGCTCGGGCTGAAGACCGCGCAGGGCCTAACGTTCACGGAATCCTTCTACTGGGACATGAACGACAAGACGCGGGAATGGTCGAAGCGTTTCCAGAAGCTCTCGCCGAAGGCGACGATGCCTTCGATGACGGTGGCGGGAAACTACGCCGCCGTCCTGCACTACCTCAAAGCCATGGAAGCGCTCGGCGGCAATCCGCATGACGGCGCCAAGGTCGTCGCCAAGATGAAGGCAATCCCGACCGACGATCCACTGTTCGGCAAGGGCCCGCTGCGGGCCGACGGCCGCCGGATCATTCCGGCCTATCTGTTCGAGGTGAAGAAGCCCGAGGAGTCGAAATACCCCTGGGATTACTACAAGACCGTCGCCACGATCGCGCCGCAGGATGCCGCAAAACCGCTTGAGGCGAGCGAGTGTCCGCTGGTGAAGAAATAACAGTTGCTGCAGCCGGCCGGATCCTTTTTGGGATTCGGCCGGTTGCAAATCACCCCGTCAGTGGCCTGCGGCAAACTGATAACTGGCGGTGGCTGAGAAGAAGTGACGGCATCGTCGCCGATGTACCGGTAGTCGAAGCCTATCCAGAAATTCGGAACGGACAACGGCGCGGGCTGAACCTCGATCCCTGTGTGTGCGCTCCAGCCATTCAGGGTCTTGTCCATGGAATCAAAAATTCCCCTGGTATCGATGCCGACGGTGTATCCGGCCTGCGATGCCGCGGCGCCAACATAGACATTGATAGGCGTGGTGCCCGGTGTATTGAAACTGTAGCCGACCTGACCGCCTTCATAGGCCATCCACCGGATTTTCGAGAACGCGCCGTCCGGGTTGGTGCCATTCACGCGTAACGCCATGGCTCCGCCTTCGGGCCCGATGAACCAGCCGGATTGCAGGTAGAAGCGCGCGGCAGCGTATCCGCCCACGCCCCACCCATCGCCATCGAAGGTCGGGAAAGTGCCGTCCGTGCCTGTCGGCGGCACCGGCGGCGGCAGTCCGAGAGCCTTGGCGGTATCAGCCGCCCACTTCTGCTGTGCTGTCTCGTTGCTACCATGATCGGTTTCGTCGTCGTATTTCTTGCTCTCAGCCGCGTAAGCATCCAGGGCGGCGTTCGTCGCTGCCGCGATTTCAGCGTCGAGAGCAGTTACCTCCTTTGGTTTCATGTCGCATTGGCATTTTGCTTTCAGGATTGCCTCAAGCTTTGGTATCAACGCAACGACTTGCTTTTGCATCAGATTGAAATGAACCTGTTCGTGCGCGAGAAGCTCGAGCGATTGGTGATCCGGATCGGTCGTAGAATTCCCCGGAAGAAATTGCGCGTGAACCTCGATCGTATATTTTCCGTCCTTGCATGGGTTGCGGACTGATGGAGATGGTTGCTGAGGATTGGGCCTGAATGGCCTCGCCTGGTTTTTCGACTTCTTTCTTGGCCGGCTTTCCTCCTTTGAATTGGCTCATCCAGC
>JAQGKJ010000690.1 GCA_028290165.1 Bradyrhizobium sp.
ATGATTCGCCGATCTTCGTGTGTCCGACCGGCGGCAACCAGTTCTTTCACCCCGACGGCGAGGTTGCTGTCGCCAAGGCCGCGCGTGCCGGCAATCACCTGCAGATCCTGTCGACGTCGTCGAACTATTCCGTGGAAGACGTCACCAAGGCGCGCGGGGCGCCGATCTGGTTCCAGCTCTATGCGTCGCCGCGTTGGGAAGTTGCGCAGGCGCTGATCAAGCGGGCCGAAGCCGCCGGCTGTCCGGTCCTGATGGTGACGGTCGACCGTATCGCGGGCCGAAACCAGGAAACCTTGTTCCGGCTGATGCGCACCGATACGCGCGAGTGTTCGGGGTGTCATGATCGCTCCAGCTTCGCGGCGCGGTCGGTCCGCCGGCACAATTACGATGGCATCGATCTCTCCGGTATTTCGGGAGGCGGGGAGTCCTCCAATTTGTCCTGGGACACCGTCAAGCGTATGCGCGACGTCACGCGCATGAAAATCGTGCTCAAGGGCGTCGTCACTGCTGAGGACGCCGATTTGGCGGTGCAGAACGGCATCGACGGAATTCTCGTCTCCAATCATGGCGGCCGCGGCGAGGACAATGGCCGCTCAACCATTGACGCATTGCCGGAGATCATCGCGGCGGTGAAGGGACGAATGCCCGTCATCGTCGACAGCGGATTCCGCCGCGGCACGGATGCCGTCAAGGCGCTCGCCATGGGCGCGCAGGCGGTCGGCGTCGGCCGGCCCTATCTGTGGGGGTTAGGGGCCTTCGGCCAGGAGGGCGTGGAGCGGGTGCTGGAGATCGTGCGCACCGAGACGCGCGCGGCCATGCAGCAATGCGGCGCGCGCTCGGTGAAAGAGCTCAATCCGAGCTTTGTGCGGCGGGCGACCTGAAGCGTTTCAGCGCGGCATGGGCCCTCAAGGCCGCTTGCTAAGGGATGACAATGAGGTTGGATGCGGCCGGGCGCCAAGTGGCATCGCCGCCTTCAGCCTTCGCCGAGAAGCTCGTTGATGCGCCGTTGCAACTGCCTTTTCTTCTGCTCGCTCTTGCGCAGGCGCTCCGCAAGGTCGGAGACGGGGAGTTCGGTCTCCTGGCTGAACGCAACGCCCATGAAATTGTCGCGCCACCAGATGATTTTCGCGAGGAAGGAACGGCCCTTTCGCGCGATCGTCAGCGACATCTGCTCTTTCGGGAGCCTGATGACGTTGCTGAATTCGACATAGGCGCCTTTATCGGAGATGTTGCGGACCACGCACTCTCGGGTCGCGCCGCGTTCGCCGATCTCGGCGATGCCGCCGTAGATGACCTTGTCGCGCGGGTTCTGGCGGCGGTCCAACATCGACTAATCTCCCAATAAAACGAAAAGAACCTTACCCGGCTTCGCCGCGGGCGAAAGGCCGCCGGCGCCAAAATGCGGCGTTAACGTAAATTGATGATGGCCGAAAAGGCGCGGATTTCCGCCCGTTACGCCGCGCTTTCGCGCAGTCCGCGGGCGATTTCCTTCTGCGCGTCGAACTCGCGACGCCGCCGCGCCAGCTCTTCAGAGCTCAGAGCAGCGATATTGTTATAATCCCGCTTCCAGGAGGCATCCTTGCTCCAGCGCAGCGGCGACTGCAGCGTGGTCTGCGGGCCTGGCGCCTGCTCCAGCAGGCGCAGCGCGAGCTCCAGGGTAAAGGCCTGCGATTGCGGATCGTGCGGCTTGCCGGCCGAATTGCCGAGCGGGAAATCAGAGAACAGGAAGCGCGGCACCGCGGCGTGCTCGACGATATCCTTGGCGCAGCCCATCACGACTGTGGAAATGCCGTTGGCTTCGAGATGCCGGGCGACCAGGCTGATGGTCTGGTGACAGACCGGGCAGTTCGGCACCAGCACGGCGGCATCGACGCGATCGGCCCGGCAACGTGCGAGGATCTCGGGCGCGTCAGTCTCGAGGGTGACGCGATGGCTGCGGTTGGTCGGCGCGCCGAAAAAGCGCGGCGCGACGTCGCCGATCCGCCGCTCGCGCGCCAGCCGTTGCAATCGCGGCAGCGGAAACCAGGTGCCGCTGTCGTCGGCCGCGGTGTGCACGCGGTCATAGGCGATATGGGAAATCCGCAAATCATGCGACTTCGAGGTATCGCCGTCATAGACCGCATAGAACTTGGCGCCGCCATTGTATTTGGCGCCCGGGCCCTGATCGCCCTTTTGGGGATCGAACGGCGCCGCCGTGGTGACGATGGCGACGCGGGACTCGCTGAGCGGCTTCTTCAGCGGCTGGAACGGCGCATCGACATAGTGCGCCCAGCGATAGGGTGTGGTGTAGCCGATTGCCGCATAATATTCGCGGGTCCGCGCCATATAGGGAATCGGCGCGTCGTCGTCGGGCGCGAAGCCAAGCTGGTCGTCAGGCGGTGCCGTCATATCTTGCGCTCCCACATGCGCGCCATCATTGTTGAGATAGCTAGACAATCGGTTCCACCTGTCAAGCGCGGCTGCCCGGAAAACGGAACTGCGATGCGAACGCTCATCGGCCTACATGTTGCGCTTTGCGCTGCGGTCGTCGCGCTGTTGTTGCCGGCGGCGCCTGCAATCGCGGACGATGCGGCGCCGGCTGCGGCCGGCGGGATCGCGCGGCCGAGCGTCGAAGAACTGGCCATCCCCGGAAATAACGGTCCTCAGAAGCCCGCGGAGACCGGGCGCGAAACCGACACCCGCGAGGCAATGTGCCTGATGATCGAATCGGCG
The DNA here is from genome assembly GCA_028290165.1 of Bradyrhizobium sp. The sequence continues at coordinate 2,713 of JAQGKJ010000690.1, forward strand.
GCGAGGGCCAACGATCTGCCGCTTGAGTTTTTTGCGCGCGTGATCTGGCAGGAGAGCCGCTTTCAATCCGATGCCGTCGGGCCGGTGACGCGCTCCGGCCAGCGGGCGCAGGGCATCGCGCAGTTCATGCCGGGAACGGCCAGCGAGCGGCGGCTGCTCGATCCCTTCGATCCCGTGCAGGCGCTGCCGAAATCCGCGGAGTTCTTGCATGAATTGCGCGAGCAATTCGGCAATCTCGGGCTTGCCGCGGCAGCCTACAATGCCGGGCCGCGGCGGGTGCAGGAATGGCTCGCCGGCACCGGCCCGATGCCGCAGGAGACCCGCAATTACGTGGTCGCCATTACCGGCACCACGGTCGATGACTGGGCTACCGCGGCCAAGAACAGCAAGCCACCCGAGCGCGCGCCGAACTCCAGTTGCCGCGAGTTGATGGCGTTGCTCAGGCGCGCCCCCAATCCGTTCGTCACCCAGCTCGAACAGCACGTGAATCTTGCCGTGGCAAAGCTGTGGGGTGTGCAACTCGCCGCCGGATTTGACCGCGACAAGGCACTCGCCATGTATGCGCGCGCGATCAAACGGCTGAGCGGCGTGATCGGCGACCAGGACCCAAGCCTGTTGAGCTCAGTGATGCGCAGCCGCGGCAACCACGCCTTCTATCAGGTGAGGATCGGCGCCGACACGCGCCCGGCAGCTGATGATCTCTGCAACCGCATCCGTCGCGCCGGCGGGGCCTGCTTCGTGCTGCGAAACTTCAGCGTCAGGGGGTGAGCGGCAGGCTGCATGACAGCCCTGACGCGGGGCTTCCTTGACCTTGGCTGGTTTCATCAGCGTGATGCGCGGCACGACTTAAAACCACCCGGTTGCCCTTGGCCCTTCCTCCGCTCAACTCGCCCAGCTGGCAAAGCCCCGTGCGCGCCTTCGCATGGGGCATGTGGTCGGTCACCTCGACGGTTCTGACGCTGGTGTTGTTTGCGACCTACCTCGGTATCGGCGCGCTCGCGCATGACACGCATTTCAGTCTGGGATGGGCGCTGGCAAGCACGGCCCTGGTGTGGGCCGGCCCCGCCCAGATCATCCTGGTCTCGACGCTCGGCTCCGGCGCGACCGCGGTGCAGGCAGCGATTGCCGTCACCGTCAGCGCGATCCGGCTGTATCCGAAGGTGGTCTCGGTATTGACGATGCTGCGTACGCCGCAGACAAAACGGCGTCAGCTGGTGCTGGCCGCCCATTTCATCGCGGTCACCTTTTGGGTTGAGTGCTTTCGCCTGCTGCCGCAGGTGCCGCGCGATCGACGGATCGCCTTCGTCCATGGGCTCGGCGTGGGCCTGCTCTTGGTCTGTTCTGTGGCCACCGCGACCGGCTACGGCCTCGCAGCCAATCTGCCGCAACTGTTCGGCGCTGCGATCCTGCTGCTGACGCCGCTGGCGTTTCTGCTCTCCACCGCCCGCAACTGCCGACAGCTCGCCGATATCCTGGCGCTGGTTTTGGGACTGGCGCTGTTTCCGCTCGCAAGCCTGCTTCACACCGGCGTCGATATCCTGATCAGCGGCGTGGCGGCCGGCACCATCGCCTATGGCGTTCACTGGTGGCGGAACTAGGCATGAGCGATTTTTTCGGTGACTGGCATGCGCTGCTGGTGCTCGTACTCGCGGGTTTCCTGCCCAACGAGATCTGGCGGATGATCGGGCTTTGGCTCGGCGGCGGCGTCGACGAGGGTTCCGAACTGCTGGTGTGGGTGAGGGCGGTGGCGGCCGCGATTCTGGCCGGCGTGATAGCGCAAATTCTGGTAGCTCCGCCGGGCGCCCTGGCCAGTGTGCCGGACTGGCTGCGCTATGCCGCGGTGGCCGCCGGATTTGCGGCTTTTATCATGGCACGACGGTCGACACTGGCCGGCGTGGTCTGCGGCGAAGTGGTGATGGTTGCTGGCAAATGGTGGCTCGGGTAATAGCTTCCGGGATAGTCCGGTGCGAGGGAGCGATGGTTCGAGAGAGTGAAATCCGCGAGGGGGAACTGGCGGTCGAGATGCCGGCACCGCGCGATGCCGGCCTTGTTTTCATCGGCCGCATCCGCACGCCCTGGACCTCACGTCTCGACGCCCCGCGGCAGGGGCGGCATGATGGCCCGGTCTGCCGGCTCGAGATTTTCGAGCCCTGGGTGCCGGCGCTGAAGGGCGTCGATTTTTATTCAAACCTCGAAGTGATCTATTGGCTGCATCTGTCGCGCCGCGATCTGGTGCTGCAAAGCCCCAAGAACAACAAATCGACGCGCGGCACATTTTCGCTGCGCTCACCGGTGCGGCCGAACCCGCTCGGCACCTCGATCGTCAGGCTGGTCGGTATCGAAGGCTCAACCGTTCTGGTGCGCGGCCTGGATTGCCTCGACGAGACGCCGCTGGTGGATCTAAAACCCGACCGCTGCGAGTTCACGCCGCTGGCGGCGCCGCAAGCAGGGGATTTCGAGACAGGGTAGGGGCCGCGCTCACGCCGCCTTCAGCGCCGCGATCAACTTGGCTGCATTTTCTTCCAGCACCTTGCCGTCTTCCTTCCGGCTCGCCGGAGGCAGCAGTGCCACCCCATCGTGGCGCGGCATCACGTGCATGTGCAGGTGAAACACCACCTGTCCGCCGGCGGGTTCGTTGAATTGCTGCAGCGTGATGCCGTCGGCCTTGAAAGCCGTCATCGCGGCACGGGCTATCTTGTGGGCGCCGCGCGCGACATGGGCGAAATCTTCTGACGAAATATCGAGGATGTTGCGGGCAGGGGCCTTGGGGACGACCAGCGTATGGCCCGGACAACGGGGCATGATGTCGAGGAAGGCCAGCACGTGGTCGTCCTCAAAAACCTTGTAGCAAGGAAATTCGCCGCGAAGGATTTTTGCGAAGGGGTTTTGGGGGTCATAGGCGGTCATGGCGGCTCCCGGATTTCCGTTTTTTTGCTCTCAAGATGGCGCGGCGCGTATTCCGCAAGAGCGGGCACCGATTTTGCGACTAGAATACGCGATCTAATCGGCTTTGCGAAACGGCCCGGCGTCGGTGAGTTCGCGTCCGGCTTCCGCCACATAGGCGCGTTCCCGCTTGAGATAGTCCGATATCGCGTGGCGCAGACCGGGGTCGGCGATGAAGTGCGCGGAATAGGTGGTTTGCGGCAGGTAGCCGCGCGCCAGCTTGTGCTCGCCTTGTGCGCCGGCCTCGACGGTTTTCAGGCCGCGCCGGATCGCGAAGTCGATCGCCTGGTAATAGCAGACCTCGAAATGCAGGAATGGATGATGTTCAATCGCGCCACAGTTGCGGCCGAACAGCGTGTCGGAGCCGATGAAGTTGATGGCGCCGGCGATCCAGCGGCCGTTGCGCCGGGCCATCACCAGCAGCACGTCCTTGGCCATGCTCTCGCCGATCAGGGAGAAGAAGCTGCGGGTCAGATATGGCCGGCCCCATTTCCTCGAGCCGGTCTCCATGTAGAAGGCGAAGAAGGCGTCCCATGCGTCTTCGGTGATGTCGCTGCCGTTGAGTGGGTGGATGGTGATGCCCCCGTCGGCCAGCGCCTCGCGCCGTTCGCGCTTGATCGCCTTGCGGTGACGCGAATTGAGCGAGGTGAGAAAATCCTCGAAACAGCCGTAGCCCTGATTGTGCCAGTGAAACTGCTGATCGGTACGCTGCAGAAATCCGTGCTCGGCGAGAGACTTCGCCTCACTCTCGCGGGCAAATGTCACATGAACGGATGAAGCTTTGGTCGCCGCGCACAATGCGACGAGCCCGCTCGCCAGCGCGGTGCCGATCTGCTCTCGATCCATGCCACCGCGGATCAATAGCCGAGGGCCGGGTGCCGGGGTGAAGGGAACCGAGGCCTTCAGTTTTGGATATTATCGTCCGCCGGCGCGGTCATAGGCATCGGCCCAGCCGCGATCGAATACGTACTCGCCCTGCGAGTGCGATTTCAGATAGCACGGCACGATGCCGGCGATCTCGCCGTCGAGTCGCGCCACGAGATGCCGCGGTCCCCAGCCGGTCCGCGGCGTAGCCGATCCCGACTCTTCCGCGGCGGAGAAAAACGCGTGGGAAACGAATGGGTTATAGGGAGACGTTAAACCCGCGCAGGACTCGGTTGCGGTGTTGGGCGAAGCCAAAGTGTCGAAGCCATGGAGGCTGTCAGGGAGAGAAACCGGATTGGCGCACGCGTCCCAATCCTCAGCCGGAATCTGGCTGACGGCCGACACTGCCTCAAAGGTTATTTCGGATGAATCCATCGACGATTGGAACCGGTCACGCGTTACGATCAGCCATCGCACATGGTGACCGATGCAAAGATCGTGCATTGCGCTTTCGAGTTCAAGGGCGGAGGGCGCGCATCAGGTTCCCGGCCGAAACCCTTCGAAGATCATCTGATCCGCATAGCGCGCCGCACGGTCGCGCTGCTCGGGGGTGCGCACGGTCCAGGTCAGCAGCGGCAAGCCGAAAATGTTGCGCGCGATCCAGGGCGCCGGCGCCGGCAACTCATCGACCCAATAGGCGACAAAATGCGGCCGGGTGCGGAACGCGTGACGTAGATGCAGCATGCCTTTCCGCTGCGCCGGCGTCGCCTCCGGCCAGTCGGCTTCTTCGTAAGTGCGTTCGGCAATGATGCCGCGCGGACGCGCCGGCATCATTTCGCGCAGCGCCATCACCTGGTCCGGGTCGAACGACATCCCGACCGCGGGCCCCGAATAGGAGGCGAGCACCTCCGCCATCCGCGTCGCCAGTTTGCGGTCGCCATCGAAATGGCTCTTCAATTCGATCACCAGCGGCACGCGGCCCCTGACCAGTGCGCAGAGATCGGCGAGCGACATCATCCGTTCGGAGGTATCCTTGAATTTAACCGCCTTGAGTTCGGCTGCGGTCATGCCGAGCAGCCGGCCTGTGGCTTCGGTGAGGCGGCCGAGCGCGTCGTCATGATGCACCATCGCCTCGCCATCGGCGGTGAGCTGGATATCGCATTCGATGCCGAAATTGCCGGATATCGCAGCTTCAGCCGCGCCGGGCATGTTTTCGATGATGCCGCGGGCGCGGTCGTGCAGGCCGCGATGGGCGACCGGCCGCGCCGTCAGCCAGTCCGGCGCGCGCACGCGGCCCCCTTACGAAACCTCGAAGATTCCCTCGACCTCCACGGCCGCATCAGAGGGAAGGGAAGCGACGCCGACGGTGGTGCGGGCGTGGCGGCCCTTGTCGCCGAACGCCGCGACCATCAGGTCGGACGCGCCGTTGAGCACCTTCGGTCCGTCCAGAAAGTCCGGCGCCGAATTGACAAAACCGCCGAGCCGGACCACGCGGACGACCTTGTCGAGATCGCCGAGGGCTGCCTTGATCTGCGCCAGCAGATTGATGGCGCAACCGCGCGCCGCGGCATTGCCCTGCTCGACCGTGACGCCGGCTCCAAGCTTGCCCTTGGCGATCAACTTCCCCTGCGGGTCGACGCAAACTTGGCCCGACACGAACAGCAGATTTCCGGTGCGTACAAAACCGACGTAATTCGCCACCGGGCTTGCGGGCTCATGCAGGACCACGCCCTGTGCCGCCAATTTCTGTTCGACCGTACCCGCCATGTTTCGTCCCCGTTTGATTTGAACCCGCGCCCGACCTGTGTGCGAGCGGGCCGCTTTGTTTCGCTTATCGCGTCCTCACATGCAAGCCAGCGCCGATCCATGGCAAAATGCCGAAAAACATGGCACCTCAGTGGTCAATGCGCATTTTTTCGTGAACTGGCCCTAGTTGCGGCGCAATAGGACCGTCAGTAAGGTCACGATTCTAGCCAAGGAAGACACATGGCTCGCCCATTGCGGATTTCGTCCCGTCATGTCAAATCGCTGCTGCTGACGGCAGCAACCATCGCCTCTCTATCCGGTTTTGCCGGAGGCAGGGCGGAAGCAGCGGCGAGCGGGCCATTTTTGGCGCATCAGGCGCTTTACGAGCTCAGCCTTGTAAAATCGCGCGGCTCCAATTCAATCAACAGCGCGCGCGGACGCATCCTCTATAATTTCTCCGGCAGCACCTGCGAAGGCTACACCTCGGAATTCCGGCAGGTCTCGGAACTGGACGTCGGCGAGGGCAAGGTGACGCTGAGCGATTTGCGCTCGACCTCCTGGGAGGACGCCGCAGGCAAGAGTTACCGCTTCAAGATCGATGCGCGGATGAACGATTCCGACTCGAGCCCAGTCGACGGGGTGGCGGAGCGCACCGGCGATCACATCACGGTCAAACTGAAGCAGCCGGTGTCCAAGACGTTTACCCTGGATGGCTCGACTGTGTTCCCGACCGAGCAGATCCAGCGCATCATTGCCGCGGCGAAGGATGGGAAATCCCTGCTGGAACTTTCGGTGTATGACGGATCGGACAATGGCGAAAAGGTCTACAACACGCTGACCGTGATCGGGCAGCCGATCACCGGCGACCGGACCATCGCGGCGCCCGATCCTTCCACCACCAACGATCAGATGAAGTCGTTGACGCGGTGGCCGGTCACGGTGAGCTCTTACGACCGCGACGCCAAGTCCAAGGACGGCGAGCAGACGCCGGTCTACGCGATGTCGTTCGAATTGTTCGAGAACGGTGTCTCCCGGGCACTCGTGCTCGACTACAATGATTTTGTCATTTCCGGCGCGCTTGGAAAATTCGACGTCAAGGATTCCAAGCCGTGTAAGCAGGCGGAAGCGCCGAAGTAAGCCTACGAGCGAAGCGCAGCCATTCGAGCCGCACCCTTTGACCGTTACGCGCGGGCCTGACCCGCGCATCCATCAAACCGCAAAAGTTTTTCTCAAAACAGATGGATTGCCGGGTCAAGCCCGGCAATGACGATTTGACTAGGCGTCTGGCTCCTCCGCCTTTTCCGGCCCGTCATAGGCAATCCCCCGGATCACGGCGCCGCTACCAAACTTCTTGCGCAGGTCATCGATCGCGCGCTCGGCATGGGCGGAGCGGCGGTCAAGCATGTCGGTGTCGTCGGCCTGCGATCCCGGGCGTAGCGCGCTGACGCCGGTGCCCATCAGACGGAACGCGGTGCCGTCGATTTCCTTTGCCAGCATCTCGCGCGAAATCGCGAAGATCTTTGCCGCGAGCTGGGTCGGGGCGTGGATCGACTGCGAGCGGGTGCGCTGCCTGAAATCGGCGGTCTTCAGTTTCAGCGTGATGGTCGAGCCCGCAAGCTCGCCGTTCTTCAGCCGTGACGATACTTTTTCGGACAGCCGCCAGAGCAACTTTTCCAGCGTGGCAAAATCGCGGATGTCGTTTTCAAAAGTGGTCTCGCTGGAGATGGTCTTGGCACCGCGATCCGGCACCACGCTGCGGTCGTCGATGCCGCGCGCCAGCCGCCACAACCTCCGGCCCTCGGTCGAGAATTGTTTCATCAACTCGACCTCGTCGGCGCGCTGCAGATCGGCGATGGTGCGAAAGCCGCGCTGGATCAGCCTTTCCTGGGTCGCCGGCCCGACGCCGAAAATGAATCCGACCGGCTTTTCGGCCAGCATGGCGCGGGCCTCGTCCTGATCGAGCGCCGCAAAGCCGCGCGGCTTGTCCAGATCGGAGGCGATCTTGGCGAGGAACTTGTTGCACGACAGCCCCACCGACACGGTGATGCCGACGTCGCGCTCGACCTGCGCCGCCAGCCG
>JAQGKJ010000701.1 GCA_028290165.1 Bradyrhizobium sp.
AGCGGCCCGGCCGCCCCGCCGATTACTTTCCCGCGCCGTTCCCCAACGAGCAGGCTGCCCGCGCCGCCAATGGCGGCGCCTTGCCGCCTGACCTGTCGCTGATCACCAAGGCGCGTTCCTACGAGCGTGGTTTCCCGAAATTCGTGTTCGACTTTTTCACCCAATTCCAGGAGCAGGGCCCCAATTACGTCAGTGGGATTCTGCAGGGTTTTGAGGACAAGCCGCCAGCCGGCGTCACCCTCCCCGAAGGCTCCTACTACAACAAATATTTCCCCGGCCACGCCATCAAGATGCCGAAGCCATTGTCCGACGGCCAGGTCACGTTCGACGACGGCTCGCAGGCCACGGTGGCGCAATATGCCAAGGACGTCACCACGTTCCTGATGTGGACCGCGGAGCCGCATATGGAAGCGCGCAAGCGGATGGGGATGCAGGTGTTCGTGTTCCTGATCATCCTGACGCTGCTGTTGTACTTCACCAAGAAGAAGGTCTGGGCCAACGCCCACTGAGTTTGATGACGATGACGTGAATTTGAAGAAGCCCCTGCGGGGGCTTTTTTGTTGGGTTGAATGCCGTCGATGGATTGCTTCGTCGCTTCGCTCCTCGCAATGACGGCGTTAGCCGATTGCGTTGTCGCCGCACTGCGGACAAAATAGCTGCCAATCGGCCCCTACCAAACTCACCGGAGGACCTCATGGGTACCAGCATCTCGTTCAAGCGCCCGGACGGCAAGGACGCCGGCGGCTATCTCGTCAATGCCGATCGCGGCAACGCGCCGGGCGTGGTCGTGATCCAGGAATGGTGGGGGCTTTCGGAGCAGATCAAGGGGCTGTGCGACCGCTTCGCGCTGGCCGGCTTCGACGCGCTGGCCCCCGATCTCTACAACGGCAAGGTGGTGCCGTATCACGACATGGATGCTGCCAGCAAAGAAATGAACTCGCTGGATTTCATGGATGCCACCACCCAGACCGTGCGCGGCGCCGTGCAGTATCTAGGCCGCAACGGCGCCAAGGTCGGCCTCACCGGCTTCTGCCTCGGCGGTGCCGTGACCATTATCGGCGCCACCAAGATTCCCGAGCTGAGCGCGGGCGTGGTGTTCTACGGCATTCCGCCGGAGCAGGCGGCCAAGCCTGCGGACGTAAAAATTCCGCTGCAGGCGCATTTCGCCAACAAGGACGACTGGTGCACGCCGGAGCTGGTCAGCGGCTTCGAGAAGGCGATGAAGGCCGCCGGCAAGCAGCTCGAGCTGTTCCGCTATGACGCCGAGCACGCCTTCGTCAACGAGCAGCGGCAATCGGTACACGACCGCGCGGCGGCGGAACTGGCGTGGGACCGCGCTACCGGGTTCTTCAAGAAGCATTTGGGGTGAAGAGACAATCGCGATCACGATTTAGTTCGTCATGCCCGGCCTTGTGCCGGGCATCCACGTCTTTGTGAGCCGCTAGCAAGAAAGACGTGGATGGCCGGGACGAAGCCCGGCCATGACGAAAGCAGGCAGGCTGTCCATTCTCGTCAGTCGGCCTTGCTCACCCCATCCCACCACGGGCACGTCCCCGGCATCAGTCTGTAATTGCCGTCGATGACCTGAACCGGCGCGCGCCGGCCGGAAGCCGCGGCGCGCATTCGCATCTCGCGCGCCACGTCGCGGTCTTCAGGCGGCAGCCAGACCCGTTCATGGCCCCACAGGCTCGGACCATCGTGCATCTCGACCGGTTGCCAGGTCGACGGCTCGATCTCGCGGCCGCCCCAGCCGCATTCGATCATGAAGGATGACGGCGTCTTGGCGTAGAACGAGGTCATGAAATCGTTGGTGTGACGGCCGAGCGTGACGCCGACGCGATCCGGCTCTGTCAGCGCGATGTCATAGCATTGGCCGACATCGTCGAGCGAAAACAGCTCGACCATCAGATGATGCATGCCGTTCTTGCCGGTCTCGATCAAAGCAAGGCTGTGGTGCCGCGCGTTAATGTGAAAGAAATAGGCGCGAAACGGCTTTTCAATATAGTCGCTGAGCCCGAAGCCGAGCACCTCGACATAGAACGGCATCACCGCGTCAATGCTTTCCACCGTCAGTACGGCGTGGCCGAGGCCGAGCGGACCGGTGCGGAAACCGGAAATCGAACGACCGGGGCTGAACGGCGTGTCATCGATCTCGGCACCGTAAAATGCCTCGAGACGATTGCCGGCGGGATCGCTGAACGAAATCAGGCCGCCGACGCGCCGCGCATCGGCCAACGCCTGCGGTTCGGCGACAATTTTCACCTGATGCTTTTCCAGCCGGGCCGCAAGCTGGTCCAGCGCCGCCGCATCGGCGACCTCCCAGCCGAAAAAGCGGGTGCCCTCCGGCATCGAGCTATCGATGACGATGCGCTGCTTGCGGTCGTCCATCCGGAACGCCAGCAGCGAGGCGCTGCGCTCCACCGCCTGCAGGCCGACGAGGCCGGTCCCGAACTGCCGCCAGTCGTCCAGCGCTGTTGATCCGAACCCGGCATATCCCAGAGCCTGCACTGCCATCGCGCGCCTCCCGCTTCCCTGCTGTTCTTGGTCAAATCCTACGCATATTTTCGACGTTTCCATACCAAAAGATGCGGCCG